>JAJFJH010000468.1 GCA_021774155.1 Nitrosomonas sp. | reverse complement strand
CTCTTGCTTCTGGTCCAATTTAAGTGGCAAATAAGCGGCAATGGTGTCAGCCAAACGTCCTGCCTCATCTATCCCGCCCAGTGAAGTAATAATTTCAGACGGAATTTTTTTGTTCAGCTTGATATACTGATCAAATTGAGTCAGTATGGCGCGTCGCATGGCCTCAACTCCTGGATTGTCAATATTCTCAGACGGCTGCTGTAATGCTTTTCCAGAAAAGTGGGTTTCTGAGTCAACTAACTCAAGAATGCGGCCACGATGACTACCTTCTACCAACACCTTTACCGTTCCATCTGGCAACTTTAGCATTTGCAACAGGCTGGCAACACTACACACATCATAAAGGTCGTCTGGCGTTGGCTCATCTTTTGCAGCATGCCTTTGCGCCACGAGTAAAATGCTTTTACTCGACTCCATTGCTATTTCCAATGCTTTGATTGACTTGGGGCGCCCTACAAACAATGGAATAACCATATGCGGAAACACCACTACGTCGCGTAATGGCAGCAAGGGCAACAGTAGCTCTTCAGAATCTTTGTCTTTAGAGGTCATTTTTACTCAATAATAGGAATACTAATTTAAGGTTATATGGTCACTTAATACAAATTCAACTATGTTGACTGCTTAGCAACCTTTGGAGGGTCTGAATAAATGAGTATTGGTTTAATATCATCATTGACCGCGCCATGATCAATGACAACCTTACTCACGTTCTCTAGTGAAGGCAGGTCATACATGATATCCAAGAGAGTTTCTTCAAGAATTGAACGCAACCCACGAGCGCCCGTTTTCCGCGCCAAGGCCTTTTTAGCAATCGCTTTCAGTGCCTGCTCACGAAACTCTAGCTCAACACCACCTTCCATGTTAAACATTTTCCAATATTGTTTAACGAGCGCATTTTTAGGCTCTGTTAGAATTTCAATTAAGGCCGCTTCATTCAATTCTTCCAATGTAGCCACAACAGGCAGTCGACCAACAAACTCAGGGATCAATCCGTATTTAACTAGATCTTCTGACTGAATATCCTGCAATGTGTTACTAAAGCTTTTATGGTCGCCACGACTTTGGACGTCGGCACCAAAACCAATACCACCTTTTTCTGAACGTGCTCGAATGACTTTATCGAGACCATCAAACGCACCACCACAGATGAATAGAATATTCGTCGTATCTACCTGCACGAACTCTTGATTAGGGTGCTTACGCCCCCCTTGTGGCGGAACTAAGGCAGTTGTTCCTTCGATTAGCTTCAATAGTGCTTGCTGGACGCCCTCGCCCGACACATCTCGGGTAATTGAAGGATTATCTGATTTGCGTGAAACCTTGTCGATTTCATCAATGTAAACAATACCACGTTGCGCTTTCTCAGCATCATAATTACATTTTTGAAGTAATTTCTGAATGATATTCTCAACATCTTCACCAACATAACCCGCTTCAGTTAATGTTGTAGCATCTGCCATGATAAACGGCACATCAAGTAGCCGCGCCAGTGTCTGGGCGAGCAGCGTCTTACCTGAACCCGTCGGGCCAATCAACAAAATATTACTTTTAGCGAGTTCAATATCATCGCCGTCATTCGGTTTGTCTAAATTCTTCAAACGTTTATAATGATTATAAACGGCGACCGACAATGTCTTTTTTGCTGCTTCCTGTCCGATCACATATTGATTAAGTGTCTGATAAATTTCACGCGGCACAGGTAAGCTGGATTTAACTAGCTTGGATGTCTCATCACCTCGCATTTCCTCACGAATAATATCGTTACAAAGCTCGATACACTCATCGCAAATAAAAACTGAAGGACCCGCAATAAGCTTCCTGACCTCATGTTGGCTTTTACCACAGAAGGAACAGTAAAGCAGTTTCTCGCTTCCGGCTTTTTCTGACATATTTTTATCCTAAATTATTCGGATGGAAACATTCGAAATTGATAATAAAATTCCTAATATCCTTGTAACTCAGATGTTATTCTGCACTCTCACTTCTACTATTTAACACAGCATCAATTAAACCATATTTCACCGATGCTTCCGCACTCAAAAAATTATCTCTATCGGTATCTTTTTCTAAAGCCGCAACTGTTTTTCCAGTATGCTTTGCCATTATTTCATTTAATCGTGCTTTTAAATATAAAATTTCTTTTGCGTGAATCTCAATATCCGAGGCCTGCCCCTGAAACCCACCCAATGGCTGATGAATCATCACACGTGAGTTCGGCAAACAAAAACGCTTATCTTTTGCGCCTGCAGTTAACAACAAAGCACCCATACTAGCAGCCTGGCCAATACATAAGGTACTAACATCTGGCTTGATATACTGCATGGTATCGTAAATTGCCATGCCAGCAGAAACCGACCCACCAGGTGAATTAATATAAAAATGTATATCCTTTTCTGAGTTTTCAGACTCCAAAAAAAGGAACTGAGCAACGATAAGGTTTGCTGTCGTTTCAGTCACTGGGCCAACAAGGAAAATAACGCGTTCTTTTAGTAATCGCGAATAAATATCATATGCACGTTCACCCCGTCCGCTGGTTTCAATGACCATTGGAACCAGCCCTATATTACTTGGTTCTACATTTTGTTGTACTTGGTTTGCATATTGAACCATATTAGGTTATCCCCATCAATTCATCAAATGTCGTTTTCTTATCAACCACTTTGACTTGCTGTAGTGCCCACATTACCACATTATCTTCCAGTACAACGGACTGAGCTTCTTGCAGACGATCCGGTGAAGAATAGTGCCATTTAACAACCTCCTCAGGATTCTCATAACTTTGCGCTGAATCTTCAATAATCTTACGGACTTGTTCAGGCTGAGCCTTCAATTCATTAATCTTCACTAGCTCCGCCAAAATAAGTCCAAGCTTCACACGATAATCGGCTTTAGATTGAAATAATTCAGGCGTTATTTTGGATGCATCGAATTTCATACCGCGTTCTTCAAAATTCTCACGTGCTTCTTCGACTAACCGCTGTACTTCTTGGTCTATTAATGCCTTGGGCGCTTCAATATTCGCCGAATCAAGTATCGCTTGCATCACTTGATCTTTCAATTTTGTTCGTACTCGCTTCAAGATTTCCCTTTCGAGGTTTGCTTTAATTTCCTCACGCATTTTTTGCTCACTACCATCTGTAAGGCCTAGGGATTTAGCAAAGTCAGCGTCAAGCTCTGGTAATTTTGGCACACCAACACTGTTCAGCGTCACTTCAAAAGTAACCGTTTTCCCTGCTATTTCTTCTCCATGATAATCATCTGGAAAAACCACCTCAAAGGACTTAGTCTCGCCTTTACTCATCCCAACAACAGATTCCTCAAATGATTTCAAGAATTTCCCTTCACCGACGATAATGTTCGCACCTTCGGCTTTTCCACCTTCAAACTCAGCGCCGTCTAACGTTCCACGATAATCGACATTGACACGATCATCTAACGCGACAGCTCGGTCAACTGGCTCATAGGTTGTGCGTTGTTTACGAAGAATATTCAATGTTTTATCAACATCGCTATCTCCCACATCAACAACAGGCTGTTCTACATTAACTCCACTTAAGTCACCCAGCATTATCTCAGGATACACTTCAAACAGTGCAACGAACTCAAATTTCGCACCATCGCTTTCTTTGTCGTCGCCATCTTCTTCGGACTTATTTTCAAAGCGTGGATATCCCGCTATCTTTATACTTTGATCTTTTATTACTTCTCTAAATTCTTTCTGCAGAGCATCCTTTAAAGCATCCTGTTCAATTTGTGCTCCATACTGCTGCGCAATAATTTTTAACGGTACTTTACCCGGACGGAAACCATGTATTTTTGCTGTCTTTGACAAACGCTTAAGACTTGCATCCACTTCTTTTTGAACTTGCTCTTTAGCAATAGAGATAACAAGACGACGTTCCAGTGCACCAAGGTTTTCTACAGTTGATTGCATTAAAATTCCTGACTAATTAAAAACGTTTAATTATTTTGATTAAAAAATCTTTATAACTACAAAACCTTAAAATAACAACAAGATGAAATTTTTATTTGTTTTATAAATTTTGAGGTAAATACCATTTAACCCCAAAATTATCGATTGGTGCGAAAGGGGGGACTCGAACCCCCACACCTCTCGGCGCCAGAACCTAAATCTGGTGCGTCTACCAATTCCGCCACTTTCGCAATCACCAATCACTTCGTTTCTTTTAACCGGTTAATTATACCTTTTTCTCATTCCACTTGCAGCCGTACTATTAATCACGCTAGCAAAAAAAGGTTTGGCCACTCACTGTTTGACTGTCAGGCCCCATTAAATACAAATAAGTTGCCATCAAATCCTCAGGTTGACGCATTGCGTCCTTTACTTCACCAGGATGTGTCTTTGCACGCTGCGGTGTATTAACAGGACCAGGGATAACGATATTTATCCGCAAATTCGGCAAAACCTCCCATTCTTCAGCTTGAATTTTCACTAATGCCTCCACACCAGCCTTCGCCACAGCAAAGCCACCCCAGTATGCCGTCGGGTTATGTCCATGCGTATCGCTCGTCATGATAACACTTGCATCTGGGGAATTTTTAAGCAATGGTAGACAAGCTCGCGTCAGTGCAAATGGGGCAATTAAATTAATTTGCATCATCGCTCGCCATTGAATATTCGTTTGAATTTCAAGCAGGCTCGCACCATTTAGAAATGCCGCGTTATGCAAAACACCATCTAGGCGCCCAAGCTGCTTATCAATGGCTTGAGCCATTACCATGGCGTCTTTGTCGCCCGCCTTTTCAAGATCAAGTGGAAAAATAATCGCCTCGGCGGTGCCTAGTGCCTCAATCTCATCATACACACGCTCTAACTTATCAACTTTACGGCCATGCAGTATCACCGTTGCGCCACACTTTGCATACGTCAATGCTGCCGCACGCCCTAGGCCCTGCCCTGCACCCGTCACAAGAATCACACGATCCTTAAGCAGATTTTTTTTTATCAGGTAGTCCTTTATTTCTGCCATCATTATCCAGTAAGCTGCGCGCGATTAATACCATATCGAACATAAGCAATTTAAACTCACAGTGAACACGTCATATTATCTCAGTGCAGTCCTCAATTACCACTAAAACAGCAAAATAATCATTCATCCATAACACTAAAAAATTTGAAGACAACGTTTGATTTCTGAGTTTATATTAACCACAACAACAAACCCCGTTGATGCGGGGCTTGTTATCTTAAAACAATGACTCAGCGTCACAGCATGATATGAGTATTACATACCCATGCCACCCATGCCACCCATGCCACCCATATCACCCATGCCACCTGCGCCACCACCGGCATCGTCCTTAGGTAACTCAGCAACCATGGCGTCAGTTGTTAACATCAAGCCAGCAATTGAGGCCGCATTTTGCAATGCAGAACGGGTTACTTTGGTTGGATCAAGAACACCCATTGCGACCATATCGCCATATTCGCCTGTTGCAGCGTTGTAACCATAATTACCTTTACCCTTGGCTACCTCATTGACAACAACTGAAGGCTCGTCGCCACAGTTCATCACGATTTGACGTAACGGCTCTTCTAATGCGCGCAATACGATCTTAACGCCCGC
>JAJFJH010000467.1 GCA_021774155.1 Nitrosomonas sp. | reverse complement strand
CCTTCTTTGTCGGCGACATCAATATGTATAGTCGCATTAAGCAAACACTTTACTGTTTCGATTTGACCATCAAAGCTTGCATTCATTAATGCACTCTCAGCGCCGATTAGTGTTGCTTCAGTATTCGCTCCATGGTCTATTACAGCATTGATAATTTCATTAAATCCATAATAGCCTGCAAGTATAAGCGGCGGTGTACCTGCTTCGATCTTGCTCGCTCGATCAAATAATGCAAACATCTCATCAGAAAATGTGGGGTTTGTTTTTGTTAGTTTGCTTGTTAACTCAAAACAACGCATGGAATACAACACTGCAATCTCTAAAAGACTAGAATTATGAATACGACAAAAGACAGCGGAGTCGGTTTGGTTGAGCAAAGTGATGAGCTTTTCTTCGGGGAGTTGATCTTTTATTGCGTCAACAATATCTATCAATCCAGCAGTAAAGGCCCATCTGATAAGTTCAGTTTTCTCAAAATCTGATGGGTGAATAAAATTTAAGAGCGTGTCCCATAGTTCTTGAGTTTCTTTTTGGTTTTGGTCATCGTTTAGTAAATTTCGAGTTAAGCGTTGGATGAAAGCAACAAATTCGATAGCGTCTTCCGCATGTGTGTCTTCGTTTCCTGCCATAAAAACCTGCCGAAATTCGGCTTTATATTTATTCGATTTCTCAATAAACTGGAGGAATTGTAGAAAAAAATTTTCACCAAGAATATCCGGTTCAAAAGGTTTCAGAGCGGCTGTATTATCATCGGTAACAACTTTCTGACAGATTTCCTTCACATCATCAAAATGTTCGGGCGTAGACGAACAATTTTCTGTTGCCTCGATAAGATCGCTATAGCTCATGCCTCGCCGCGCCGTCGCTACGGCGATAAAGTGTGATGCCCATCGTCCAGTCGAAGTAAAATCTTCATGTTTCCAAGGCAAACGACCATCACCTGATAGATAGTAACCAATCAATTCCCGGCGATTCCACACTTTGAAATCTTTACCTGACTTTACCGCCTCGCCTATAAGCGCAGCGAAAAGCGGATGGTATGCGCCTTGATCTTGCATTTCCGATAGATATTCGTGAGCCTCTTCTACTTGGTTGCTTTTGCTATCTATTCCGGCACGATGGGCAATGATTGATCTTATAATTTCTTCTTGATTCTGCGCTTGTCCTAAATCGAGCGGCTTTAGGGCATAAAAATATTCTTCGTTACGATTGTAACTTTGTTGATCGCCAGTAAACCCCCAGCGTTTATCACTATGTAAAAGCTCTGAAAACACATGGTCTATGATGAGTAATCTAATTTTTGATGCAATAGGTTCTATACGGCGTCCCATTAACTTCAAAACCACATCTTCAAAGCTATACATGTAGTCAATGATAATCAGTGTTGGTTTATCCGGCGTCCAATTTGCCCATTTCACCAGATCGCTACGATCTTCTTTATGTAGAACGCGGCGATCCCAACCCTCTAGCGTTTTTGAAAAATAGGCCCATTGACAAGCAAGCCGCGTTTTTCCTGAACCAGAAGGCCCGGAAATGGCCCAAATTTTAAATTGGTCTTTGTCTTTGATAAATTTGTCGAGTAGCTTGATCTCATTCTCTCGTCCAACAAGTGGAAGTTCATCGTAATTACAGGGATCAAGCCATTTCTCTTTCCCCTCGATACGATCAATCCTGTATTTTGTTTCTGTAACCGTTTGATCATCTATTTGGTGAGGTTCAGTTTCCGAGAGGCTAATTTCAAGCTTGTTTCCTGTATAAGTTTCTCGTTTAAAGCTTTTTGATGTTACAACAATAAAAATATTATCAATCAAACCCTGAGGTAAAAATAATGTGTTTATTGAGTCTTCCTGACTTGAATCAGACTTACTAACCTCATCTAGGGCATCAACAAAAATAACTATCTTACTATTGATAAAATTCTCATCATAAGTAAGTTGATCAAAAATAGATTGATAGAACGCAGCGTATCCAGAATCCAAGTTTAAAATGCGCTCATATTCGTAATTGAAGTGGCCATAATCAAGACATGTGTACATTTCTTTGAGTTTGGTAAATAGTGTCCGCAGCAAATCTACACTTTGGTTATGACCCGATGCCAATTCGTTGAAGTGCCATATACATTGATATTGACCGCTATCGTAAAGTGTTTTGGCGGTATATGCGGTTAACCGACTTTTCTCCATACCAGCTCCATCTTCGACCATGATATAGCCCGAAGCATGAGTGTCAATAAAGCTCCTGATGTTATTGAATACTGCTTTATGCTCAAAATTTTGTGGATGAAGATAGCGCTGTAGTTGTGCTGCAAAAGGATATCGATCAGTAGGAATTAAGCGATATTTCTCACGCAATCTTTTACTTTCAGCAACATATTCTGAGAAATCTGGCTGTACCTGATTTTTCTTTTGGAATGAATTCCAGAAATTTAAAAATTTAGCAAAATGTTCTTCAATATGGGCATCGTGAAATTGAGCTGACACACCAAAGCATAGCGAAGGCTGATCCCATTTTGTATTTGATCCTTCGGATTGCCATCCATCAAACGTGGAGTAAGAGATATCCATTACCTGTTCAATTAAACTTGTGAATATCTCGTTGTTTCGAGCATCTTTCGGCTTAATCCACTTGTAAAATTCTCTTACATATTCTTCTGAAGATTCAACTCCGTCCATGTGTTGACGTCTTGTGGATTTCCAAGCAAATTTAAACAGTTCTTCAAATTCGATTGAAATAGACGCAGGGCTGAATTTTTTTTCTAGTATTTGGTCATTCACGAAGACAGTCTATAAGTAATTAGTGGCTCGTCGTGAGGAATAAGAGCCGTACAGATGGTTTTGGTTTATTTTTCCAAGCGTCGACGGGTTGACTCAAGGAGTCTTTCTGTCATTCGTCCATAATACTTTTTACAAGCTTCACGCATAAACTCATTTACCAACTCGCCAGCACGCTTTCGGTCGCCCTCACATACCTCGGTAAAAAACATCTCGCATACAGCTGGGTCAATTGAATCTTTGTCAAATGACAATCTAGTTCGCTTTGGTTTTGCTTTTGCCATCCCGAATTCCCTTTCGCTCTGGCTGTTTACATCTATAACCGGTGCTATTAGTTATCACTATTCTGGAAAATTAACAAGAAAAAATGATTTTCTGATTTGCATCCACGAACCCTCCTAACCTTATTTCCGAAATCTAGTTCGGAAAATACGAGAATTTCCGAAATCCATATCCTGTATTGGTATTAGTTGATCATGCGATAGTCCCAGACATCGATACATACAACTGGGAGCGGGAGGAAACACCTATGTACATTACTAAGAAAAACCAAGATACCTGTGATTTTTTCATGGCGTCACCGACATTCCCAGAAAAAGCCCGCGTACTAAATATAGCAAAAGACAAAGAGGATTATTTGAGCTTGGTTACTGGGTTGCTTCTTGATGCACCCAAACTTTTTAAGCGTCACCAAAAAAGAGTGAACAAGCCATGACACCCTTTGAAACATTTCTTGTTCCTGGCAAGTATGTACTCGGGCTTATTCTAAGCTTCTTGCAGGTTCATACAGAAGAAATTGAGCCTACTCTTCTTACAGTTTTTGCCGGTTTCATAAGCTGGATAATTTGGATGGCTATTTTACGGGCCATATGGGCAATTACGTTAAGGATTTTCGGCTTTGATTCAAGGAAGCACTACTGATGGACGCGTTTCTTTTACCCGGAATTTGTATAGCTGAGCTGAGTGGTTTTCCACCGGAAGACATTGCCTTTCAGGCGATTGTGTACGGCGTAAATATTCCACTCTATGCTTTTGCGGCGCGAACAATCCTTATATTCACAGCTAGGTTGCTCGGCTTATACCATCCAGCCCAATATCGTTATTGGCCGAGGCTGCCATGGCGAACGCCAATGAAAGTCTGGGTACATCTTAGAATCTGGTTCGAGCGTACATTTTTAATGGGAAAACGCGCTACTGGCGGCTTTGCCAACGCACTCGAAACTCTCACTTTGATTTACAAACCTGGTCAAATTCTGCTGGGGCGGGCTTTTGCCTGGGGCTTGGGGTTACTTCAACCTGTTGGAATGAAAGTTGAGCGCCATTTGTTCATGTATGCCATGACCGGAGCAGGCAAAACAACCGCACTCGTGACTATTCTCTCAACATGGCACAACAGTGTATTTTGCATTGATCCTAAGGCTCAAATTACAAACGCACTTTTTCGGCATGACTGGCGAACATGGGTTGTGCTCGATCCTTATGGCATCTCAATGGCTGCTAGTGCCAGTTTCAATGCAATTGACTGCATCAAGGAAGCCATTGATCGCGACGGGCCCAAAGCGGCAGTTCTATGGGCTATTCGGATTGCACAGGCGTTAATTATTACGCCAAGTGCATCCAGAACACCTTATTTCACTGACACAGCTCGTGGGTATCTTGTCGGCGTCCTGCTCCATGTTCTGAGTTGTCACCCTGAAGATGAACATAATTTGCCCTATATACGGAAATTACTAGCTAATGGCTATCGTATTTACGACGAAAAAACTGGCAAAGAAGAAACTACGACAGAAGAAGCTCATCAATTGTTGCTCCGTGCCATGCTGAATAATACAGCCTTTGATGGCGCTGTTACCGGTGCTGCTGCTGCCATGGCCAGTGCAAGCGGAGATACTGGAGGCAATGTTCGTTCAACGCTGCTTGAGCAAACCAAGTGGCTTGACAATCCAGCTATATGCGATGTGTTGCTCAACACAACTATGCCTCTCAGAGAGCTCAAAACCCGCAATGATGTTGTCTTTTCATTAGCGGCGCCTGTCTTATCTATCCGCGAAGAATTGGCTCCGCTATGTCGCCTGGTCACAAATATGATGGCTTATATATTCGAAGCCGTCGTAGAAAAGAATGGTCAATGCCTAATGATAGAGGATGAACTACCCAGCCAAGGCTACAACGAAACATTCGAAATTATGCTACCCGTAGCACGAAGTTACGGGCAAACCGTGCTTGGTATTTCACAAAATATTGAGCTCATGAAAAAAGTTTATCCAAAATCCTGGGCAACATTTTCCGGTGAAGCCGATGCCGTTTACTGGATGGCAACCAATCATAACGACACTGCGGCCTATCTAGCACAGACATTGGGCAAAAAGTCGCATGTCACCAAAGACCCTTATTCAGGACGGAAAAACTACCGTGAGGTTGCCGTCATGGATGCCGATCAGATCAAGCGTTTTTTAAGCCCCGGCAGTAACAATCTCATCGTCACAAGAGCTGGCGCACGAGCACTCAAATTAAAGAACGAACCCTATTTCAAAGCACTGCCAGTTTGGAAATATGCAGCTGACCCGGATCACAAAGAAACATTTTTCCGCCGGATTATGCGCAAGCTTTTTGGCAGAAACCCTATGCCAATTTACAAGGAGGAGAAGCCTATAGAAGTCATCAACCACACACCCCCTGAAACACAAGAAGACAGCACTATTGAACCGGAAATTGTTCATGCAAAAAACATCATTCCATTTCCGGATAATCCAAAGCCAAAAATGAGGAAATAAACCATGAAGAATACACCACCTCCACCAAAAAAACCGAGAGCCATTGAGCGTATTACCGAAGCTGTTTCAAACTTGCTGGTGCCGCCGCTAACTTCCTTACATCAGACATTCATGGAGCAAAAAACCGGTGTTAACGAAAAGCGCTCAGAGCTTTTGAACAAACGCGAAGACATTCGAAACGAAGGCTTTGCTGCGGCAATGCGGCTCATGTCAGCAAGCACAGATCAATTACAGACAACAAGAGACTCATATCTTGAGCTGGTTAATAAACAACGAAGGGGGAAAGATGAATAAACCAGATGATTTATTTACTACAGAAGAATTGATGCGATTTCAAATTGTGCTGAAGAAGTATGTTGAAGCTGTTCAAAGAGTGCCTTTGATCATCACCACCACTCTGCTAGCAGCCTTAGCATTTTTGAGTGTTGCTTACGTTGAGTGGGAAATTGTCTATCGCGTTTTCGACTATCTGGGCGGTGACAATAATGA
>JAJFJH010000466.1 GCA_021774155.1 Nitrosomonas sp. | reverse complement strand
GTAATCAGATCGGGAGGCGCAGGCTTGCAACATTTCGCCAGTACCGTGAGTAATTTGTCGACACCGAGTACCAGAATGCCGCTATCTGTTTGTTGGGAAACGGGTCGTGCACTGACGTTTTTGTCAGTCAGCAAATCCGGCTGCGTGATGGCCGCTTCTGTTCGGCTGCTTAAGGCCGTTTCCAACTGATGGTTACTAATATCTCCTTTAGCCACTGCGATGAAAAAATCGTTCAGCTTGGCAAAATTAAATTTACCGGCAAATTTATCAAGGCCTATTGCTGTCATGCCCTGACGCTGCAAAACCTTCTCCACGATTGTTCTGCCTTGCGCCAGTGTGGTTTCAAGCTGTTGACTGTTAAACCATTGCCTGGCTTTTGATCGGGCGCGGTGGCTTTTGAGGTAACCCAAAGCAGGATTTAGCCAGTCTCGACTGGGCCCACCCTGCTTGGCCGGAATGATTTCCACTTGCTGCGCGTTTTGCAGCGGGTAATCCAGCGAAACGATCGCGCCATTTACTTTTGCGCCACGGCAACGGTGCCCCAGATCGGTATGCACATGGTAAGCAAAATCCACCGGTGTGGCGCCTTTGGGCAAGGCGATCACACTGCCCTGCGGGGTTAACACATAAACTGAGTCCTCGAACAATGCGGTTTTAAAATGCCCAGCCAACTCTTCCGCATCCGATACATCATTTTTCCATTCCAGTATTTGTCGTAACCAGGTGATTTTTTCCTCATAACGAGCGTCGCGTCTTGTTCCTTCCTTGTAGCGCCAGTGAGCGGCCACGCCCAACTCGGAATGGCGATGCATTTCGTGCGTGCGTATCTGTATTTCCACCACTTTGTTTTCCGGGCCAGTCACGGCAGTATGCAGGGAGCGATAGTTGTTACCTTTTGGCTTGGCAATGTAGTCGTCAAACTCCTTTGGAATGGGCGTCCATAAATTATGCACAATGCCCAGCGCGGTATAGCAATTTTTTATGTCATCGACCAGAATCCTTACCGCACGCGCATCGTAGATTTCGCTGAAATCCAGATCCTTATGTTTCATTTTCTTGTGGATGCTGTAAATATGCTTGGGGCGCCCAACGACTTCCGCCGGAATATCTGTTTGCTGTAACTCATGCTGACATTCAGTAACAACGCGAGCAATGTATTGCTCTCGGCTGGCGCGGGTTTCTTCCAGTAAGCGGGCGATTTTCTTATAACGCGCCGGCTCGAGCATGCGCAGCGACAAATCTTCCAGCTCCCATTTTATCTGCCATAATCCAAGCCGGTTGGCCAGTGGTGCAAAGATGTCCTGTGTCCTGCGCGCGATTTCCGTGCGCCCCGGAACATCGTTTGCGGCAGCGTAGCGCATGGTCTGCACACGACTCGCCAGCGTAATGACTACCACACGAATATCCTCAGCCATAGCCAGTAGCATTTTGCGAAAAGCCTCGATTTGCGCGCCATGCCGGGCTGCATTCTCCTTGATGCCAACAGCCTGAGTGCGTCTTATCCGTTGCACACCTTCGACCAGATGGGCAACCGTAGGATTGAAATCCACCTGCAATTTCTTGACGTATTCATCCAGATAATCAGCCACCGCATGGAGCATGCCCGCCGCCAAGGTATCGCCATCCACTTTGAGTGTGATGAGTATCGTCACTGTACCCAACATGTGCCGGGTTATCGCTTCGCCGGAAGGCAGTTTCTGGTCGGTGTATAGCGGCAGGGAATAATCCAGCGCACGCCTGAGCACCGCGCCGTCTTCGGATGAAAGCCCAGATATGACAGACGCCAGCCAGGAATCTATTTCCTGATTGCTGATAGGGGAAGCGGGCGTTTTAGGGACTGTGGTAGAAACCATTGATATCAATCCGGAAGTTTTTCTTATTCTAAGTTATGTGTTGTCAGAAGTCTTCCGGAAAAAAGCACCCCACCGCGAGTAGTAGGATATTCACTGCGATCTTCATTCTGCCGGTTTTCACCAGCCTGCGCCCAAAGGAACTGGGAATATAACCCGAAGTGGTGCAAAAAACGATGACATGTTTCCCACATACAATCGTCTTTGAGCAGAAGCAGTTGGTAAAAAACTTTCCATTGTTCGTCGTTCAGTTCCGTTATTTTATTCATCTCTGTTCAAAATGAGATTTGTTATATGATTATCGGTTAACAGACATCACTGTATCGTTGTCAGCAAGATTCGGGTCGTTCTTATGAGGATGCGCACTTATTCTATAAGACTGTTAAAAATAAAAACATAAATCAATTAATATAAACAATGATTCATCAAGAGCAGATTCATTTTGATCGAATTGCCAGGGCAATCGAATACATCAAAGAGAATTTTAAAAAACAGCCTTCTTTGGACGACATTGTGGCAACGGTTCATCTAAGCCCATTTCATTTTCAGCGGCTATTTTTCGATTGGGCCGGTGTCAGTCCGAAGAAATTTATGCAATATCTCAGCTTGGAATATGCCAAGAATCTTTTGAAAAATGGGCAACCCAGCCTGTTAGATGCAGTTCCTGAAACAGGATTATCAGGTTCCAGCCGTTTACACGACCTGTTCGTCAATATCGAAAGAATGACACCGGGTGAATTTAAAAACGGCGGTGAGGCATTGCGCATCCATTACAGCTTTGCTGAAAGTCCATTTGGAAAGTTAATGGTAGCGTCGACATCCAGGGGTGTTTGCTCCGTGGCCTTTGAAGCGGATGAGACTTTGGCGCTTAGTCATCTTAAAAGGCACTTTCCTAATGCTTTATATGTTCAAATGGTGGATAAATTTCAACAGAATGCCTTGTTTATTTTTCAAAAGGACTGGTCACGGCTGGATGAAATTAAGCTCCATTTGAACGGCACACCGTTTCAACTCAAGGTCTGGGAAAGCTTGCTCAAAATCCCGATGGGCAATTTAACAACCTATGGTGATATCGCGCAGCATATCGGCAAGCCGAAAGCTTCCAGAGCCGTTGGTACGGCTATTGGCAGTAACCCTGTCGCATTTCTGATCCCGTGTCATAGAGTGATTCAATCCAGTGGGCAAATTGGTGGCTACATGTGGGGAACAACCCGTAAATCGGCGATTATTGGATGGGAAGCAGCGATGGCGAAAATGTAAAAATGGACTTGTTTGCACATACCTTAGATCCTCGCGAAAATCTTTTGCCCAGAGACGGTGAGGTGAATTATTACGGGCCGATTTTATCACTGGAAGCATCCGATCATTATTTATCGACACTTTTGGAGAATATCGCGTGGAAGCCTGATGAAGCCATCGTTATGGGCAAACATATTTTTACCAAACGCTGTGCGGCATGGTATGCGGATTCACCGTTTCAATATACCTATTCAAGAATCACAAAGCACGCTTTGCCATGGGCACCGGATTTGTTGGATTTAAAAGCACGGGTTGAGCAAGTGAGTGGTGAGCATTTCAATTCATGCCTTCTAAATCTTTATCATGACGGTTC
This sequence comes from Nitrosomonas sp., assembly GCA_021774155.1. Lineage (GTDB taxonomy): Bacteria > Pseudomonadota > Gammaproteobacteria > Burkholderiales > Nitrosomonadaceae > Nitrosomonas. Next base: position 1,866 of record JAJFJH010000466.1, on the reverse strand, counting down.
CGAAGGGATGGCCTGGCATAGTGATGCAGAAAAAGATTTAAAAAAAGATGGCGCCATTAGTTCTCTAAGCTTTGGAGCGGTACGGAAATTTTCATTTAAGCATAAAAAAGAAAAACGCACAGTTTCGCTTATGCTTAATCATGGCAGCCTTTTAGTGATGAAAGGTGCAATCCAAACCCACTGGGTTCATAGACTACCACCAACCAAAACCATCCAGTCACCCCGAGTTAATTTAACATTTAGAATGATCGTAAACAACAGTAGGGATACGCCATGAACGATGGCAAAGTATTTGTTATATGATACGTCTATTAAAAAAGGGGCTTCCCTATAGTAATGTTTATGAGGATTCAATCTTCATAAACATACTGTTATGTGTCTTGAAGAAACACCGGAGATAGCCAAAATATGGAAGATTTGAGAAGAACTTGTTTCTTTTGTTCTGAAATAATTGAAGGAAAAAAAACGCTAGAGCATATTATTCCAAATAGTCTTCTTGGAAAGCTCGGAATTAAAGAAGAAACAGTTACTGGTCAAAAAGAAACTCAATACAGCCGAGTAAAAGTACCAGCTCATTCAACTTGCAATAGTGGGTTTGGAAGTGAATATGAAAATAGAGTACTTATGCACCTTGAAGACCTCGATTCATTGTATGAGGATTTGAAATCTGAAGAATTAGGGCTTCCTATCATATATGGGCCTGATGAATCGGTTACTGCAATTATTACTACGTGGCTATCTAAGATTTATTATGGGCTGTTTTACTATGATCTAATTACAACTCAAGATGAGGAGTGGAGAAGTATTTGTTCGTCTATTATAAGTAGTCAAAACTTCAAATATGTATGTAGCTCATACAAATATGGCCATGGATTTCAATTGCCATCAAGTCTATACGTATTTAAAACAAATGGCTCGAAAACAGACCTTACAACTATTGTTGACCCTAGTAGCTTTTTGCTAAAGATAGGTTCGTTAACATTCATACTTTGCATTTGCGATGGTTACCTTACAAAAAACTATTTAAATGGTGAAGAATTAACTCGCCTAAGAGAGTGCGTCAGGGCTGAAGATGAAAGAAATATTGATTTTCCATCACATAAGTTGGCACTTGGTGAAATAATCGCTCTTCGACGTTGTATTCCAAAGACACCAAAGTTCATATCTGGTGATAATCAAATAATTAATATGAGTTTATCAACAATGGTGGCCAATCCAGATGAATACTACAGTATCAATAACGACATGTTAAAGCGAACAAGAATAGAGGTGCTTCGTGATTTTAATATTGAGTTGGGTTAACAAAACATATAAAAAAACACATGTTGTCGGACTGGTTTTCCGCTACGCTCTAAAACAGCCGTAAATGTGGACGTTATCCGCCTCCTTTTTACCGTACCAATCCAGGCCGCAGCCCCAGTAGGGGTTTAGGTAAACAATTGCTTGAATCCGACGACTTTCATCGGGATGAAACTAGAAGCACACACAACAAAACCATTACGGAGGGCGGGTGCCTCATGCTCATCATTTTCTCGTCTAACAATAAAATGCTGAATCATGTGTAGCAGTTAGAAATTACTTCCAACCATCCGTTCATAAGAAAACAATTATTGTGATCCCCGAATATGCCTGAATCAAACACCAAACAAAAATTTTACCGGGTGATTTTTGAAACCGATACATCTGCTGGGCAGCGTTTCGATATTTTTTTGATTTATGCCATTCTGATCAGTGTGCTGGCTGTCATGCTCGACTCTATCGAATCAGTTCGTGGCCAGTTTGGAAGCTGGTTATTCCGGATTGAATGGTTTTTTACCATTTTGTTCTCAGTGGAATACCTGTTAAGAATTTATGCTTCACCGAAGC
>JAJFJH010000465.1 GCA_021774155.1 Nitrosomonas sp. | reverse complement strand
TCTGTACGGTCGGAAAAACCATCTTCATAGATAATCACATCCCCACCTTTTCGGCCATTTCCAGTGGGATGTGGTTTGTCCAGACATTCAAAAAGACCACCGTTCATAAATGGCGTATATTTTTCGGCTAGTTCAATGAATTTATCAGGGTGCTTAAAGCAGGTTTCATAGCTCAACAAATTGGTCACATTCATATTCTGTCCGGTGCGCCGGAAAGCTCTTTTGCCCATCTCCTGATTCAATGTGGCAAAAAAGAGGTTTTGCAGTATGGCTTTGTAATAATGGCTTTGTATATCAACTGATTTGAATAAACCCTCCTCCTGATAAGGGGATAAATCTTTGAGCATTTCCTTTTGTAAATAATCAAGATCAAAAAGTTCAGCGGGGATCAACTGTTTTTCTTTGATAAACCAAACAAAGATAAAGCGGGTAAGCAGGCGGATTACATTTTTAGCGTTATGCTCTTGTATGGCTTCATGTAATTTATTTTCATCGTTCAAGCCGGTTTTCTCGAAAAAACTTTGAATAGTCGGTTCTCCGGGAAAGGAGACTTCATTGATTGCCCAGAAATACCAGTTGGATAATTCGCTATAAAACTTCTTATTCAGAAGTTCGACATTGAGTATCTCCTCCCAGGCCGCATGAAGTTCATCGAAGTTATAAATATCAGGGAGATTCTGCATGGCGAACGAGCTAAGAATTTGCACATGTCCAGTATGTGGCTCTACCAATGAAATATCACGTATAATGGTTGCCTTCCCAAGAACATCTTTTTCGCGGTCCTTTTTATTCTGTCTTCGATTTATAACCGCTACAGACAAAAACTGCCCATGTTTGATTAGAACCATTACCGGCATTGGAAATACACGGTTTAGCTGGCGGGCTATAGCTATTAGCTTCCCACGCGCATAATCCTGCTGGTTTAGTTGAATGGAGAAAAACAGGTAAGATTGAAGTAAGTGTGTGTTTGCCGCGCCAGCTTGGAGTGAAACCACTTCCTTTGCAAGCTCTTCGTCGGTTAGCTGAAAAAGGACATCTGCTTTTTCCCAATCATCAAAGAGGGCTTTCTCTTTATTGATGTTTACATCTGGATTATGTTCGGCCAATAGTTCAAGGAAAGCCTCAGGATCAGATTTTGGAACAGTGATTGTTTTATCGCTTTGGTAACCAAGTACACCCAGTAAATTTAGGGATGCATCGCGCACTGAATCCGCATTAAAGGCCGTGAGAGCCGACCCAATCGAATTTAGTAACTCCTTATTATTAGGCATTGTCTGAAGTCTCTTCTTTAATTATCAGCCAGGAAATAAGTTCGAAGTCTGAGGCGTGTTTTACATGTTTATTGGCATCTGTTAACTTGCCATCGCGTCCAGAAAATAAATTTCCGGTACTTTTTCTGGCGAACTGCGAGGCAATGGCGGAAACTGCCCTTTCGAGCAAATCACTATATTGACTCATCTCTTCACCATTTTTGGTCTGCTCGTTGAAGAGTTCGCACAATATACTGTAGGGTTCCTCTATTCCCTGACATACAGCCCGGAAAATCTCGAGTATTTGCTTGGGTGCTGTGAAGTTGTAGCGAACCTCCCCATCATCCCGTATGTAAACCAGGAAATAAGGCTGGAGTGGATTGACGGTTTCGTTGCCTTTTGCTTCCTGATTTTGTTTCAAACAGTAAATTACTCCGGGCTTAATTGTGGCATATTCGGAATGTGTGGGCACCACTGCATAGAGTCCAAACGGAGCATCTTCCAGCACCGCCTTGTTTGCTTCTATATAGGTGGCGAGCTCCATGCGAAAATCATCAAGTGTGAACTCATTGAGTGAGACGGATTCGTGAAAATCCTCCAAATCTAGCACCTCGTCCTTGAGCCTAAGCAGTTGTTTGTCGCGATACCGCAGGTCTTCATGGATCAATTGCTCCAGGTCTCCGGCCTGAAGAACATTGTCTTCAGCGGTGGCTGCTATATCGACCAGTGCCATACGTGCTTCTACACGATTTTTAAGATCGATATACTTGTTTAGGTCTGGCGTTGGCCAAAAATTAACAAGCTGAATTTCTGAATTGAGACTGCCAATACGATCAATACGACCAAAGCGTTGAATGATACGCACTGGGTTCCAGTGAATATCATAATTCATCAGCAAGTCACAATCCTGTAGATTCTGGCCTTCAGAGATACAGTCTGTTGCGATTAGAATATCGATTTCTGCATCTTGTGGCATAGATTTTATCTTGTCACGCTGTTTTGCGCGAGGTGAGAAATTGGTCAGAATCTGCGCAAAGTCTTGCTTACCAAAGGTGGTTCGATTTGGCTTTGCGCCACCAGACACCAGTGCTATATGAACGTTGAGCGTATCTCTTGCCCAATGCTCCAGGTTTTCGTAAATATATGTGGCTGTATCAGAAAAGGCAGTGAACACAACCACTTTACGGTTTTCCTCACCATTTGCGTTGATAGTTGGATGCCTGACTTTATCCTCAATGAGCTTGCGCAGATCGGCAAGCTTTGCATCACGTTCAGGGGTTACATCGTTTGCATTGC
>JAJFJH010000464.1 GCA_021774155.1 Nitrosomonas sp. | reverse complement strand
TCAACCCAGGCATCATTATTGTCGGCTTTCACAATGGAGTAAGGTACCATCTTGATATCTTTTTGCACCATTTCTTCATCAAAACGACGACCAATCAATCGCTTGATAGCAAACAATGTATTTTTTGGGTTTGTAACGGCTTGGCGTTTAGCAGCAGCACCTACTAAAATTTCGTCTTCGTCCGTATAAGCGACAATAGATGGCGTGGTACGCGTTCCTTCGGCATTCTCGATAACCTTCGGCTTGCCGTTTTCCATAACGGAAACACATGAATTGGTGGTACCTAAGTCGATACCGATAATTTTTGACATAACTAGATCCCTTTAAAGATTATTCTTTATAATTAATTGGCTTTAGAAGTGGTGACATTTGCTGAAATTTCAAGACTCTTTCGCTTTAGAAACTGAAACCATCGCTGGTCGAATGACGCGATCATGCAATGTATAACCTTTTTGCATCACCTGCACCACGGTGTTTGGCGCAATATCAGAATCAACAGTACACATAGCTTGATGAAGATGCGGATCAAACTTCTCGCCTTCTGGATTGATCTCTTTGATATTAAATTTCTCAAATACTGCGTTGAGCTGCTTTTGAGTTAACTCCATGCCATTCTTAAAATTTTCTACCGTTGCGTTTTCAACGGCCAGTGCGGCATCCAAGCTATCCATCACGGGAATTATTTCAGTTGAGAATTTATCAACCGCGTACTTATGTGCATTTGCGACATCTGTCTGTGCGCGCTTGCGGATATTCTCCACATCGGCTTTGGAACGCAACCATGCATCATGATTTTCAGCCGCACTTAGTTCGGCTTCTTTTAATAACGCGGCCAAGTCAGGCGCTGCTGTCTCTTCTGCTTCCGCCACATCATTAGCCGACGTTTCTTCTGTCGTGGCTGTTTCGTTGACATTTATTGTTTCTACAACTTCTGCCGTATGTTCCGGCTGGTTAGATTCTGGATTTTTTGGTTCTTGCATCATTCCTCTCCTAATTTCTATGCGAAGGATATTGGGATAGTTTTGCTGATTTCAAGCATAAAGGTGAATTCTTAATAAAATAATCGTTACAAGTTTCAGAAAAGTACTTCAGGAGGCACAGTAGAATTACTGCATGAAAAACAACAAAGCCACCGACCTATTCTGTTGAAGAATTACCACCTAAATTTTTATTTCTCTTGCCAGCTCAGTTGCCTTACCAATATAACTTTGTGGCGTTATTTGTAATAATTCTTTTTTTGCAGAAGCTGGAATATCCAGCGTTTCGATAAATTGATGCAATGTTTCCTTGGTAATGCCGCCTTTACCACGCGTCAATGCTTTAAGTTGCTCATAAGGATTAGGCACACCATAGCGACGCATGACCGTCTGAATAGGCTCAGCCAACACCTCCCAAGCGTTATCCATGTCGGCCATTAGGCGCACTAAGTTAACTTCCAGTTTGCCTAACCCTTTTGCACACGAATCATACGCTAACAAGGTATGACCCAGCCCCACACCCATGTTGCGTAATACAGTCGAGTCTGTTAAATCACGTTGCCAGCGGGAAATTGGCAGCTTCTCGCTCAGATGTCGCAGCATTGCATTTGCAACGCCGAGATTACCTTCCGAATTCTCAAAATCAATGGGGTTAACCTTATGCGGCATGGTGGAGGAACCCACTTCATTGGCCTTGGTTTTTTGTTTGAAGTAACCTAACGAAATATAGCCCCAAATATCACGATCTAAATCCAGCAATATCGTATTAACACGCGCATACGCATCAAACAATTCTGCGATGGTGTCGTGCGGCTCAATCTGGGTAGTGTAAGGGTTAAATTCCAGGCCGATATTTTCGACAAATTTCCGCGAAAATTGCGCCCAGTCCAATTCGGGATAAGTTGCTAAATGCGCATTATAGTTTCCTACCGCACCATTAATCTTGCCGAGAATCTTAACCGACTCAATCTGTTGATAACCGCGCTGCAAACGGTAAACCACATTCGCAATCTCTTTACCCAACGTGGTCGGTGTTGCGGGCTGCCCATGGGTTCGCGCAAGCAAAGGAACATCAGCCAATTGATGCGACAGGTCAACCAATGTTGCAATAATCTTCGCTAAAGTTGGCAGCATCACCTGATCACGACTGCCTTTCAACATGAGGCCATGAGAAAGATTGTTGATATCCTCTGAGGTGCAAGCAAAATGAATGAACTCACTTACTTTGACGACTTCAGTGTTTCCAGAGAGCTGTTCCTTCAACCAATATTCAACGGCTTTTACGTCGTGATTCGTGGTTGCCTCAATGGCTTTAACCGCCTCTCCGTCTGACACTGAAAAGTTAGCGGTCAAATCATCCAATTGTTTTTGCGCCTCAATTGAGAAAGCTGGAATCTCAGTCAATGTTGGCTCGTTACTTAATGCCTTAAACCACGCGACTTCAACTTGTACGCGGTAACGAATTAATGCAAATTCGCTAAAATAGCGCCTTAATGGCTCAACTTTGCTTTGATAACGACCATCGAGAGGGGAAAGTGCTGTAATAGAGGAAAATTTCATGATGTTCTCAGTCCGTATGAGGCGGGCATTTTATCATGACAAGCTTTTGAATTATTGTAGGGCGCCTCTAAAAATTCATATTTATAGACAAGACAAGGCGAGAACAAAAAATATTGACGCAGCATCTTATTGATATGTAAGGAAATATGGATTTTAGAGGTGCCCTGTAAATCGAAGCGGTTACCAATCACCCCGTAATCACACCACCACCCAGACATACCATGCTTTCATAGATCACTACCGATTGCCCGGGCGTAACCGCCCATTGATCTTGGGCAAAATCCACCTGGCAAATATCTTGTTCAAGTTGCACGATGGCACACGGCGCATCGGGCTGACGATAACGTGTTTTTGCGGCATAAACCCAGTTACAATGCGGCTGCTTACCACTTATCCACGTTAAGTCAGATGCCTGAAGCGACGAGCGTAATAGATCTGGATGATCGTGTCCTTGCACTGCGACAAGTATGTTCTCTTCCATCTTCTTGGCTGAAACAAACCATGGTTCATCGCCGCCGTTCCGCACACCACCGATTCCCAAGCCTTGCCGTTGTCCAAGCGTGTAGTACATCAGTCCCATATGCTCGCCAATCACCTTTCCTTCGGGCGTTTGAATTTCTCCTGGCTCACGCGGCAGGTATTTATTTAAGAACTCGCGAAAAGGTCGCTCACCAATAAAGCAAATACCCGTGCTATCTTTCTTGGAGAAATTAGGCAACTTTTGTTCTTCTGCTATCTTACGAATATCACGTTTGTACATATGGCCAATAGGAAATAACGTACTAGCCAATTGTTTCTGATTTAAACGATGAAGAAAATAACTTTGATCCTTGGTGCCGTCTTCACCTTTCAATAACTGAAAAATACCACGCACTTCCCGCACCTGCGCATAATGTCCGGTGGCGATATAATCTGCACCAAGTGTTTGCGCGTGATCTAAAAAGGCTTTAAATTTGATTTCGGCATTGCAAAGAACGTCTGGATTAGGTGTACGCCCAGCTTTATATTCCGCTAAGAAATGCGAAAAAACACGATCTTTATATTCTGCTGAAAAATTCACCGCTTCCATTGGAATATCCAATAAATCAGCGACTGACACCGCATCCAAAAAATCCTGACGGCTGGAACAATATTCATCCGTGTCGTCGTCTTCCCAATTCTTCATAAACATGCCGACGACATCATGGCCCTGCTGTTTCAATAGAAATGCCGCAACAGACGAGTCCACGCCGCCTGACATGCCAACGATTACACGCTGCTTTTTCATTACCTTAGTTTTTGTGTACCAAGATTTCCATCGGATACCGCTGACCTGCCAAATAGTCTTGAATACACTGCATGACGAGTGGACTACGATGGCGATGCGCCAGTTTTTCTATTTCAGAAAGACCATACCAGCCCACACTGACGATGCCTGTGTCGAGTTGATAATCAGGATCAAAATCCGTCACCTCGCCAGAAAAAGTAAAACGCAGGTAGGTCGTATCATTCGCGCTAGAATGCCAGTTGTAAACGCCCTGCAACCAATACGGTACAAATGTGTAACCCGTCTCTTCCATCGTTTCACGAATAGCGCCTTCAGATATTGACTCACCGGGTTCTAAATGACCCGCGGGTTGGTTAAATAGCGTTTCTGAGCTTGCCTCTTGCTGTTCTTCGACCAATAAAAACTTGCCCTTTTGTTCAACAACAGCTGCGACGGTTACATTAGGTTTCCAAATCATAATTTTTATTGTGACACATTAATGCCGCCTATTATCTCACTCATGGCCATCCATGT
>JAJFJH010000463.1 GCA_021774155.1 Nitrosomonas sp. | reverse complement strand
TGGCTATCTGCGCAAATAGGTCATTCTAATGTGTTAATTACAGCTAAAACATATGCACGCTGAATTAACAATAATGGGCAACATGGGACAAAGGCAGCCGAGATGTACGGGCAACATTTAGGCAGAACTAACAAATAGTCCATTGATATTAAACAGAAAATGGCGGGGAAGGAGTGCGAAACTTCAAACCGCCTTCTGGAGATTTTAGAGGAATGGAACGATTATCTCAAGAGTAATGCTCCGTATTTTAAGGAGCCATCACTATGAGCGGCTTATCAGATATTCCATCCGCAGCCGAAGCATTTTCAACCAGCGCTACCCTACCCCGCAATAAACCAAAACGGCGATACACGCCGCCGTTTTCTATGCGCTTGAGTAAGAATGAGCGGGATTTTCTGGATAAGCATAGCGGTTCTCAATCATGGGCAGCATATATAAGGGAACGTGTATTTGGCCAGAAGGCCGAAAAACGTCGTAAAGTTAAGAAGCCAACCGTAGATAGCGCCATGCTGGCTTTGGTACTGAGTGAGTTAGGTCAATCCCGTCTTGCCTCCAATATTAACCAACTCGCCAAAGCCGCCAATATGGGAGCGTTGGACATTACCCCGGAAATTGAGAAAGAGATTGAAACCGCCTGCCAAGAAATTCAAACCATGCGGGCATTGTTAATCGCAGCTCTAGGCGTAGTGCCGGAGCAAGATGAATGATCCTTGTTGGCAACCAGCGCGGCGGGGCTAAGAATTTAGCCCTGCACCTGCTCAAAGAAGAAAATGAGCATGTTGAAGTACATGAAGTGCGCGGGTTTGCGTCAACTAATCTCATGGCTGCGCTCAATGAAACCTATGCCATTAGCCGCGCCACACGCTGTAAACAGTTTTTATTCTCGCTCAGTCTTAATCCACCAAAAGAAGAAAATGTTTCCACCGAAACATTCGCCCATGCCATTGAGCAAGCCGAGGAAAGCCTTGGTTTAACCGGCCAGCCCCGCGCCATCGTCTTTCATGAAAAGAAGGGACGTAGGCATTGTCATGTCGTGTGGTCACGGATTAACACAGCGGAAATGAAAGCGGTGCAGCTTTCTTTTACCAAACGCAAGTTAAGCGCCCTATCACGTGAATTGTTTCTGGAACATGGCTGGGAGATGCCTACCGGGTTAAGGCAATCACAAGCCCGCGATCCGCGCAACTTTACACTCGCGCAGTGGCAGCAAGCCAAGCGCATTGGTAAAGACCCGAAACAAATCAAGGCAGTGTTTCAAGAAAGCTGGTCGCTCAGTGATACACAAGACGCGTTTGCCAATGCGCTAAAAGATCACGGCTATTCCCTCGCTCGTGGTGACAGGCGCGGCTTTGTCGCGGTGGATCACCGGGGTGAAGTGTTTGCGGTGTCTAAATGGATCGGCATCAAAGCAAAAGAAGTGCGCACCCGATTAACCAATGAAAAAAACCTGCCATCTGTTGATGAAGCCAGATCGCAGATTGCCAATGACATGAGCGTGCGGCTCAGTGCCCTATTTCAAGAGCAAAGCACTGTATTCAGTGCCCGCAAGGCAGAATTAGAAGAAAAGCGCCAAGCACTTACGCGCCAGCATAAATCAGAACGACAAAAGTTGAGCGACACCCAAAACCTGCACTGGCAAAACAAACAACAGGAATGGCAGAAAAGCCTTAACAAAGGCGTTCGCGGGTTGTTCGACCGGATCACAGGAAAACGAAAGACCATCGAAAAACGCATCGAACAAGATTTATGGCAGGTGCAAATGCATCAACAACAAGAGCGTGATACGCTGATTTTTAGCCAACTTGAAACAAGCCGCACCCTGCAATCACGTATTGACCGGCTGGAAGCGCTTAAATCTCATCGGCTGGATGATCTGGAACATGATGTTTCGCAATATCAAGATATGCGCGAACAACGCATTGAACAGCTCGAAAAACAGCGACAAGAACAAAATCGCACCCGCCCCGTGCCTCGCCAGCGTGGCCCGGATTGGGCGCGCTGATATTTGGCGCTCAATGGTTAAATAATATCCTGCTTCCCGACCTGGACGGCTCGGTGAATGACAACAACCCCTGCGTGATAGTAGTTTTGAACCTTTCAAAGGTAAAAACGGTTTAGTTGGAAACTTTTAGCATCTGCGGGTTGAGGGAATATGTTCCTGTTGTGGTTCATGGCTACATCTGTGTAAGGTCGAAAGAAATTTATGGAGAGTAGAGTGAATAAAAAGAAAGTTCTATGGATTGTGCTTGGGGCTTTGATTTTGGTAGGGACGGGATTTTACATGCTGAATCAGCCACCGAGCATTGAATATCTTAAAGAACACCCAGAAGAGTTTCAGTTTGAAGTTTTTCACGATTATAAAAGTTTTTCTAATTCTGTAGATCAAATCCTTAGTGATGGAATGTCTAAATCAGAGGTAGAAAATATTTTTGTTGAACACGCTGGAGCGACTGTCGTCCTGTTAGGAGAAGAAAACGAGAAACGTTTTTCATACCAAAAGTCTACTTTTTCAGCGGATGTGTTTTGTGGCCCATTCAGCAAAGGTAAGCCTACTTGGCGTTTTAGTGTTATCTATAACTCGAAGCTTAAATTGATACGTTTTACAGATAAAAGCGTTGAAAATTCTTTGTTTAAAGCTGTTTGGCCATGTTTCTAAAATTAGGAGAGCATTATGGGGACAATTTTTATAGCGAGAAGCGAAGTAACTGTCGGGTTAATAGATACTGGTTATGAGCATTTATTTTTAGTCCATGACGCTGATGGCAATGCAAGCACTTTAAATGATCAAAAAATCATTACGGCTGGACCTAGTAGAAGTGGCATACCTACTTTCGGGCAGTTAACCGCAAATTATGACGAAGATATAGCTAATTTAAATTACGGTTTTAGTTCCGATCCTCAATCTGAATATACTTACACAACTCTTTTTTCTGGAAGTCAATCTCAAACCATTTGGAATGGTATGGTTAATTACGCGGATGCCATTACCACATTTGATATTGATCATGGACTTTCAACAAGCCTAACATATTGGCCAACTGGAACTAACAGTAACTCTTTTGCTTCATCCGTTTTAAATCAAGCAGGTTTTAACGTTCTCGATAACCTCCCAACAAATTTCGGTGCTGGCGAGTTTCCCGGGCACACGACACTTATTGATAGTGATGGCAACGACAATTTTACGGCTTTCGCATACAACAACAAAAGCTACACCTTTTTCGATGGTGATGGGAATGACACGATCACAGTTGAGAATGGTGCGACGATCAAAATTCTCGACACAAGCGCGAGTGGTGCGAATGCGCTGATCCTGAAAGGGTATGATCCAGCGGATATTATCCTGATGCAGATCGGTGATAATTTAATCGTCTATGAAGACACAGGCTCTATGTTTAATGCTGGTAAAGAAATTGCCTTTATCGAAGGGCATTTTGCTACGGGATTAACGCAAACGACATTGCTACAGTTTCAGGATGCGTTGGGGAATTTGATTGTCGGCGAGGATATTGACCTTTCAAATCTTACGGGTTCTGATCTCGGATTTATAAATCGTGTCACCCCCACCAGTTTCAACGGCAATCCGTTAGGGGTGGCGAGTGCGATTTGGGACCCGCTCATTGTTGACCTAGACAGCGACGGGGTACTCACCGATATGAATGACGGATTCACCAATTTCCGGCATTTTGATTTAAACGCTGATGGGTTTGCAGAAAGCTTGCGCTGGGCTGGCGGCGATGACGGTTTTCTGGTGCGCGATTTAAATAGCAACGGGCGTATTGATGATGGAAGTGAATTGTTCGGTACAGCAGATATTGATGGATTTACTGCGCTCGCCGCTTTCGATGGTAATGCAGACGGTTTAATTGATGCGAATGACGCGGTTTGGTCTGATCTCCTAATCTGGAAGGATGAAAACGCAGACGGACAAACACAAGGCGGGGAGCTGCATGCCCTTTCCATCTATGACATTACATCTTTTGATGTGGCGAATGTGAATGAAATTGATGTGAGTTTTGGTTGGCATGGCGACAGATTTTCTCATAGCGGGGTTGCCAATACCTCTACGGGAACTTTAGAGGTTCTTAATGCAAATTTTTTCACAGACCTTACAAGTACGCGGTATGCCGGAGACTACGATCTCGATCCCTTGGCCGCTGTTTTGCCGGATATTTTAGGTCGCGGGACGCTTGCTGATCTACATATTGCGATGAGTTTGGATAATGATGTAAACGATTCCGCGAGCCTTCTGTCTATTGCGCAGGATATTGCAAGCTACAGACCAATCGATATACTGACTGACTTTTCTGCTTATAAGCAGAAAATTGTTGATATGCACTATCGCTGGGCGGGTGTCGAAAACTACAGCCCCACCGGGCGCGGCGTACATATGGAGGATGGCCGTCATCTAGATTATCTGGAGAAATATTACGGTGGTAATTTTGTCGATGAGACAACTGGATCAAGCAATCCGCTAATTTTGCAAGCCGTTGAGTTAGAAAATACTTGGGACGATCTCTTCGGAAAACACATGATTAAGACCATCTTGCAAAATGGTGGCGAAGAGATTTTTGGGAGTCATTTAACAGTTAGTTTCTTGGAACATTCTGTTCAGATACAGGGTTCTACTATTATAGATATATCTCAAGATATAGTTGACCAGCTCGAAGCTCATGCTATTTCGCTTGCAGACACAACAGCTAGAAAAGCGTTTTGGCTTGACGTGGCTGATTTCATTCATCTGACAGAGTTTAGTATTGGCTATACAAGTAATAACCATACTAAGTTTAGCGTTGCTTTATCCGCGACAACTGAAGCTGCTTTGAACACATCAGTTGCAAATAGCGATGCGGGATTGAGTTGGCAAAAGGAAGATCATGTTCTGGGCGGCGTGGAGTCCATTGAGTATAGGTTTTTCAATGAAACTGGCGAGGTAATTGAAGGCGATGAAACAGCTAATAGCTACTTCGTTGACGCTATTTTTGCTGGTACAAGTTTTGACGATACCATGTATGGGTATGGCGGCGATGATATTTTAACCGGAGGGGATGGCAATGACATTTTGTATGGAGGCGAAGGTAACGATCAGTTAAGTGGGGCACTGGGAGCTGACACACTGTACGGCGAGGGAGGCAACGATACACTTCATGCGTCAAGCGGCATTCATTTGATGTTCAATCAGCTTTATGGCGGTGATGGTGATGATATTTTTTACACCTATACCACAGTGGGTACTACGCTTGCCGATGGGGGTGAAGGAAACGATACTTTCCGCGTTAAGGCTAGTCTACCTTGGCTAACTGATTCAGGAGGAACTAATGATGTTATTTTTGTCGAGTTAACAACTGTGAATGTTAACAATCTAATGTTCGAGCGACTTTCAGACGATACCTTAAGAGTGACTGGTGGCGCTAGCTTTTACGTGCAGAATCATTTTAATAACTCCGAAATTCCAATTGAATGGATTACTTTTGCTAATGGCGATCCAGCTTTCGATCTTAGCACTAATTTAGGAGAGGTGAAAACGTTAGGAAACGGGACAGCCGAAACTATATATGGCATAGAAATTGGCGGCAGCGTCAATGACAAAATTTTTGCTGCGGGTGGCAACGATGAAGTTTTCGGTGGTGATGGTGATGATGAAATTCATGGCGAAGGCGGAGATGATATTCTTTATGGCGGAGATGGTAATGATACTCTTCATGGTCAAGATGGTAATGATATTGTCTATGGAGGAGTAGGTGATGATGAAATTGATGGTGGCCGCGGCGATGACACGCTGTATGGCGGAGAGGGCAATGATCAGTTATGGGGTGCCCAAGGGGATAATATTATTTTTGGTGGTGATGGCGATGACATCATTTCTACCACTGGAAGTACCACAGTTACGGGCGGGTTAGGAAATGATCTCATACAGGATGGGGTTGAAATCATCGCCAACAACCCAAATGTTGACACGTATATTTTTAATGTTGGAGATGGTCAAGACACCATCACATTCAGCAATGCTTTTATCTCTGGACTTGGGGATGCTCAAGATACCATCAAGATAAATGATGTTGATGTGTCAGAAGTGAGTTTTGAAAACATTGGTAATTCTGTTCGTATCCATTATTCGGCAAATGACTATGTTGAGGTTGTTGATCACCGGAGCAGCATAAGATCAATGGATACTGTGCTGTTTGAAGATGGCTTTAGTCTCAGTTTTCGGGATTATAATTTTTGGATTTACGATGGAAACGGCGGGATTGGCGCTGACACAATTCTTGGTGGCTCGATTAACAATGTCATCAATGCTGGAAGCAGCGGAGATGAAGTCTATGGTGGTGCTGGCGATGATATTATTTATGGAGAGGCGGCAGATGATAAGATACACGGCGGTTTAGGCGATGATACGCTATATGGCGGAGATGGCAATGATCAGTTATGGGGCGGCCTAGGAAATGATACGCTAAACTTTGCGCTGGATATTGGCGGGGTTGATGCCAATCTTTTAACTGGCTCTGCAACTGATGGCTTCTCTGGAGGTCAAGATTCTTTTGTAAGTATTGAAAACCTTGTTGGCTCTGCTTACAACGACACCCTCACTGGCGATGACGCTGTAAATGTTCTTGAAGGCGGTCTTGGTGATGATGAGCTTATAGGCCATGGCGGGAATGACACTCTTCGCGGCGAGGCTGGAGACGATACACTTAATGGCGGTGATGGCAAAGACGTTCTTTACGGCGGCGCGGGCGCGGATGTTCTCAATGGCGGCGCGGGCTGGGATATTGCGCATTACGGAGATTCAGATACCGCTATCAATATCGACATGTCTCTCGCTTCGCAAATTGGCGGCATTGCTCAAGGTGATGTTCTGACAAGCATCGAAGTTGTTACAGGTTCAGACTATAACGATGTAATTTTAGGCAATAGCGCTCGCAATAACCTACGTGGTGGTGACGGCAATGATATTCTTCGTGGTCAAGATGGCAATGACGTTATGAGCGGCCAGAACGGCAAAGACACCCTTTATGGCGGGATTGGCAATGACGATCTTTACGGCAACGACGGTAATGACATCCTTTACGGCGGGGCTGGCGCGGATAAACTCAATGGAGGCGCGGGCTGGGATATTGCCCATTATGGCGACTCTAACGTGGCTGTTAATATAGACATGTCACTTGCTTCACAAGTCGGCGGCATTGCCCAAGGCGATGTTTTCACAAGCATCGAGGTGGTTACAGGTTCAAACTATAACGATGTGATTTTAGGCAATGGCGCTCGTAATAATCTGCGTGGTGGCAATGGCAATGACATTCTTCGTGGCCAAGATGGAAATGACGTTATGAGCGGTCAGAACGGTGATGACACGCTTTACGGCGGCGCAGGGAATGATGACCTTTACGGCAATGCAGGGGCCGACCGCTTTATGTTTGAATCTGATAGCGCTTTTAACGGTATTGATACCGTAAAGGATTTTAAGCTATCTCAGAATGATATGCTCGATATTTCTGATTTGCTGAGCGGTTATGATCCATTGGCAGATGCGATTGAAGATTTTGTTCAGATTACGGATAATGGCACAAACAGTTTACTATCCGTTGATGTTGATGGCGGCGCTGATAATTTTGTTCAAATCGCAACGCTCACAGGCGTAACAGGCCTCACCAATGAAGAAGCCCTCGAAACATCCGGGAATTTGATTACGGTTTAAATGCAAAGTTATTTGTGTGTGCAGGGGCGCAAAGCGCCTTAAAAGCCCACACAAATAACTCCGCCGAAAACTGCAAGGTTTCGGCGGCACGATTTTTAAGCGCTCCAAGTAAAAGCGCTGCCAGCTTCAAGCCAGCAGCGCATCATTTGCTTTTAGTGATTCCAGAAAATATGAACTTCTTCATATCCTGTTTCTATTGTATACACATCACCGCTTAATTCCATATCACGCCCCATTCTTTCATAATCGATATAGAAAGAAAGGTTTTCAGGAATCTGCGTGGTTTCTTCTGTGAGTCCTTCCGCATAATCAGCCAGTGATTTATAACAGCCGCAATAATTTTCTTCTGTCGCTGTTCTGGCTTCGTCTAAATCTCCACCAAAATTATTTAATAATTCACCGCCAAAATCTGGATATTCTTCGATGAAGCAAGCGATTTCATGCGCGGCTTCAATCCCTTCATATTCACCCAATGAATAACCTTCAAATCCTTCATAGTCATGAATGGCGTATTCTTCCGCGAACCCTTCGGG
>JAJFJH010000462.1 GCA_021774155.1 Nitrosomonas sp. | reverse complement strand
GGTGATTTTTGAAACCGAAACATCCGCTGGGCAGCGCTTCGATATTTTTTTGATTTATGCCATTCTGATCAGTGTGCTGGCTGTCATGCTTGACTCTATCGAATCAGTTCATAGTCAATTTGGCGTCTGGTTATTCCGACTTGAATGGTTTTTTACCATTTTGTTCTCGGTGGAATACCTGCTAAGAATTTATTCTTCACCGAAACCACTGAAATATATTTTTAGTTTCTATGGACTCGTTGACCTGGTTGCGATTATTCCCAGCTATCTAGCGCTAGTTATTCCCGAAGCCAGTTATTGGCTGGTATTACGATTACTTCGTGTACTACGTATCTTCAGAATATTAAAAATGGCGCGTCATCTCACCGAAGCGAATCTGTTAGTGCGATCGTTATACCAATCACGCCGCAAGATATTGGTTTTTTTCACTGCGATACTGGTCATCAGTATTATTTTTGGCAGCCTGATGTTTCTAGTTGAAGAGCCGGAGCACGGCTTTACAAGCATTCCAATAAGTATTTATTGGACCATCGTCACCATTACGACAGTGGGGTATGGCGATATTACGCCGCAAACGCCATTTGGACAGGTTATTGCAACGTTGGCAATGCTGATAGGTTATTCCATTATTGCCATTCCTACCGGTATTTTGACCGCAGAAATTTCCAATGAAATGAGAAAAGAAAGAAACACTCTCCGCTGTGAAAATTGTAATCGCAGCGGTCATCATAACGATGCGAGCTATTGTTATCATTGTGGCGTAAAGCTACCAGACAGTGATATCTAGCCCCAATATTGCACCAGTTTCTGGAATTTAAACGCCGAACTGTTTTGAATTGAACGTGCTCGCGACCGGAGCCGCAGTTATTCTGCGGCGTAGCAAGCATGTGCGTTCAATTCAAAACAGGGCAAGTTAAAAACCAGAAAATTCAGTGTTGGGTACAAACTGTATTTTTAATCAATCTTCCAAAGGTCAATAAACATATGAGTCACAGACTGGAATTTAATGTACTGGTGCAATATTGGGGCTAGGGAAGCACCGATTAATTCATGAACCAATGTCTGACAGCTAAAATCTTCCAACTTATTGTTTCAAATCTTGGCAATAGCTGGCTATTACCTGCAATTTTTGCCTCAATTTGAAGGATTTTATCTCATCATCCATTTGGCTCAGAATTAATCGGTGCTTCCCTAAGCCGATGTGGATAAAAAACTACCTGTGGTGCGTAGAAACTCAATAGTAAGAAAACTGACGCCAATGCGATAGGTTGAATTGTTGTGGCGACAATATGCAACTTGCGCAATTGCTTTAAAATGATGAGCGTCCACTTTAATTATTTGATGGATATCGAGCGGTGTCTGTGTAGAGAAATTTAAGCCTGTGGGTGACAAGTCTTCAAGTAAAACTTGTGTTGGATTGTCAGGCCAATACAGGTAGATGTTGGCTTTTTCTGATTGCTGCATACGGGGGAGACTGCGGCGAGGGGCGCTGACAAAACTATCTGCAGGCGAAGACAATGGGCTTGAACATTCAGCACAAGATTGATTTTGATCCATGAAGCTTCTGTCGACATAGGGCGTTTTACAAAACTGGCAGTAATGTTCAATGATCGATTCGTACGCTTCCTTCAAAGTAGTTTCTTGTTTAATATTGCGTTTGTTTCCATAGTCCGTTGTTGAAGCGATCATGGTATTACGCTCGTCCGGCTGTTTTTCTAGCTGTGCCGCGCATTTTAATTTTTCAACACTTGCGGTATGTGAGTATAGTTTTAGCAAAGTATCATATTGCATCCGCCTTATTTGATCGCCAACGACGGCAAAGGCTTCTATTATTAATTGTAGTTTTTCACCCGTTAACTGTTTAGAGAGGGCGCGATAGCTTGCTTGGATTATTTCCGATTCGGCATCGTTTTGAATGTGTAATATTCGATAATAGTTGCGTTGGTTTTTTTTACCATAGGCTGTTTCATGTTGTTTTGATGCGGTCACCCCCGAATTGAATGTGCCGCCGCTTGATAGGGTTTTTATATTGTATCGATTGAGTAATTTAGCATCGTATGCGGCGCGCAGTTGAGGATTACGCAAAATGGAAAATGCTTGATTAATGATGCGGGCATTACGTTCTTCTCCGCCCAGGTCTGGATGTAGCCGCAATTTCTGCATCAGTGAGCGATAGCTCTGTTGGATGACATCAAATGAAGCGTCGGGTTGAACGCGTAGAATGCGGTAAAAATTTCGGCGGTTATCCATTAATCGTTATTCTTGGGACGATACGATCCATTCTACTATTTTTCTTAGAAAAAACGGAATCATTACAATGAATAATAATAACCAACTAAAAAACCGGCTGCTATTGTTAGGTGCGAGCAATCTGGCACTATCACAACGACTGATTATTCAGCTCATGCAACAACGTTGTGGTAGCCCCAGTGAAGTGTTAGTTGCCGCTGGGCATGGACGGTCTTATGGACAACCCAGTCAAGTGTTGATGCGTGGATTGTCCGGTATTTTAGAGTGTGGTTTGTGGGAACGGTTTGATTCGGCGGATGAATTGCCCACTTATGCTTTTCTGACTGATATCGGCAATGATATTCCTTATGAATATACGCCTGAACAGATTCTGGCTTGGGTAAGTGAATGTGTTGAACGGTTGCAGCGGCGGTCTGCTCATATTGTCGTGACCAATTTGCCGGTTGCATCTATCGAGACGCTGTCCGAACGACGCTATAATTTTTTTCGTAATTTGCTTTATCCGATCTGTCGGTTGTCTCGTGATGAAGTTGTGGGTCGTGCGAGAGTGGTGCATCGTGGTTTGATTACGCTGGCATCTAGCCGGAATTTTGAATTATGTGAGCAGGAGCCAGAATGGTTTGGCTTTGACGGCATTCATTTGGGTTATTGGAAGCGCCGTCAATTTTATCAACAACTCTTTGAGCGATTTCCTCTGGCCAATAATGGCCAGGACCCCGTGGCCTCTGCGTGGCAGCAAAGGCCGCAGTTTGCGGTTAAGACTATGTGGGGGCGGAGACGATATTGCCAACAACCCAGTGGGCGCTTAGCTGATGGGACGGCGGTGGCTATGTACTAAGCTGATGTTGCGCTAACAACACAGTTTCTGCCAGCTTTTTTTGCCTGGTAAAGGGCATGATCAGCGGCGGTAATCAGCGTTTTTTCCTGTCCTTCTGATGGCATGGTAGCGTCTATACGACCTTGAAAATCGGCGACGCCAATTGAAACGGTGACTTGCATTGTTTTGTCTTCGAATGTTGTGCGGTTATCTTGTATGCGTTGTCGGATTCGTTCAGCGATTTTCATGGCTTTTGTCGTTGTGGTTTCGACCAATAGCACGACAAATTCTTCGCCGCCATAACGGCTGACGACATCGGTAGCCCTTAGATCTTCACGAATCAT
>JAJFJH010000461.1 GCA_021774155.1 Nitrosomonas sp. | reverse complement strand
TGGTTTCATCGTTGCCGGTTTATTCATACCTATGCTCCAATGGTTAAAACCCGGCGGTGAAGCAAAAAGTCGGCTGATCAAATCCGCCGTTGCTGCACTTGGCTGTATTCTAGCCAACATACATCTATACTTTGTCGACCGGTGGTTTCTTGCTCGAGGAAAACTAGATCGTTTGTTAAAATTGAAGTCGTAAAGCAAATGACTTGACCGCACACGGCGTCGTTGAATAAATCGAACGTGCGGCGAAAAAATGACCTGTCTTGCATCATGCTGAGAAATTTTACCCGCACAGATGCCAATACCTTTACACGCATGACGAGAGCCTTCGTCATTAGATCGAGTCTCTCGTCAATTATTTTGCCCGCTTTGATATACAACTTAAAGGAAATGATGCCATGAGCCGAATGTTTGGCGAACGAATCAACGAATTTGTGCTGTCGACCGACATCATGGACCATGAGACGTTCTTTGATCTACTGAAGCTAATTCAGGTGTACGTAAATCAACATCTCAATGTGACTTACTTTTCGGTTCTTGACGAAACCACTATCAACAACCAACGGGGTCTTCGAACGCTATGGAGCACGAGAGAGGAAACGCCTGCCTATACCGTTGATGAGGAAAGTGGCTATGCATCACATACCGCATACACATTCGGAAAAAACGAACCCATTTGGGTCGTCAGCGTTTCCAAGAGCCCGCTCCTGAACGCGAGCGACTTAAAAGACTTGTGGGCCGACGCCAAGAGCCTCCCTCCTTACAATACGCGAAATGAAGGAGTTGTTCGCACTTCTGTGATGCACCCACTTAGCAAAGGGGACCAGTGTATCGGCGGCGTCGAATTCGCTGCCGAGAAATATATCGAACCCACCCCTGCCAGCCTCGAAGAAGTGCGAACGCTAGCAACGATTATTTCGAGAGCGTATCAAATGCACGACGCCCGAAAAGCCCAGCGCGAAAATACAAGGAGAGCCATGCAAATGCTCGAAAAGGCGCTTAAGACGCAGCATTGGACGCAACTCGCACTACCGCAGATATTCATCGCTTATCCAGGCGGCGGCGAGCAATTTGAAAAGGAAGCGCAAACGGAACACGCAGCTATTATCAAAACTATACGGGGCGTCATCGACGAATTTGCAGATATTCTGAAAGCTGTTTACTGGGAGGACATCACTGACGCCGGCAACATTAACATGCAAGTGATCCGTGACATCAGCAATTCCGAGCTTGGGTTATGCTATTTTTCCGAGCCTACCACGTAAGGACAATTTCAAGACAATGCAAATGTACTTTTTGAGGCTGGCATGATGCAGGCATTGGCTAATTCTCCGAGTACTCGGCTTCGAGCATGGGTACCCGTTCGCGAAAAAGACTCTACGAGCATTCCTTTCGACATCGCGGCCGAACGAATATTATTGGTTGATCGTGCAGACGGGAAGCTTGATGAAACCAGCTTCGCCGATGCACTTAGAGAACGAGTGTTTACCCTTGTTCAAAACACTAAGAGCAAAGACGATTAGTCGCCGCGAGTAACATCGGTGAATAGAGAAAAACTCAATAATTTACGTGGCATGAGTTTGAACATTATTGATAAAAATACCGAGCGCTTTTGGGAGCAACTTATTGATTTATCGAAGATGGGCCCGTCATTCCAGCCATTGGTCCGGAATTACTGATGCTCGATATCAACGTTGATACTTCTATACGCCGAAAAGTGTCTGTCATTACATAGTGCAAATGTACCAGTCAAGGTATCTACCTTTGAATTTTTCAGGCTATACGCACGATGAAATATAGCTACTACAAATCTAGGAAATGATAGGATGCATCAAAATCAAACGATTCTCATTTCTCCCCCTTCTTAATTGATCAAATAATTTGTGAAATAAAACATTATGAAGCGAATCTTGGTAACCGGCGCTACTGGGCAGATTGGTTCTGAGCTGGTTCCTGCGCTTCGCAAAAAATACGGTGGTGATAATGTCATTGCTGCCGGGCATAGAAAAACGCCGCAGAAGGATTTTATAGAAGAAGGACTCTATACTACACTCGACGTTACCGAGATCGAGTCGCTGGAAAAAGCTTTTCAGGAATACCGGTTTGATACTATTTTTCATTTATCCTCCCTTTTATCGGCGGTTGCAGAAGAAAATCCGCAAGCCGCCTGGAAAGTAAATATGGGCGGGCTCTACAATGTTTTGGAATTAAGTCGCAAATACGGCTGTGCTGTTTTTTCTCCCAGCTCAATAGGCGCTTTCGGGCCCAATACTCCGCGTAACAACACCCCCCAAGATACCATCCAGCGGCCAAGTACAATTTACGGCGTGTGCAAAGTCTCTGGCGAACTTTTGTGCGACTATTACTTCACGCATTATGGTGTCGACACCCGTGGCGTCCGTTATCCTGGTTTGATCTCGTATAAAACACTGCCCGGCGGAGGAACCACTGATTACGCTGTGGATATTTTTTTCCGCGCCATTCAAGAAAAGAGTTATACGTGTTTTTTACAAAAAGGAACATACTTGGATATGATGTATATGCCCGATGCGGTGCGGGCCGCCATCGAACTCATGGAAGCTGATCCGAGCCAGTTAAAACACCGCAACGCGTTTAACATAACCGCAATGAGTTTTGCACCTGAAGAGTTGACAGCACAAATTCAAAAATACATTCCGGGGTTTTTGATGAGCTATCAAGTTGACCCGGTAAGGCAATCAATCGCCGATTCATGGCCACGCCATATGGACGATAGCGCTGCGCGAGACGAATGGAGCTGGAAACCCCAGTACAGCCTTGA
Source organism: Nitrosomonas sp. (assembly GCA_021774155.1). Classification (GTDB taxonomy): domain Bacteria; phylum Pseudomonadota; class Gammaproteobacteria; order Burkholderiales; family Nitrosomonadaceae; genus Nitrosomonas. The sequence continues at coordinate 6,720 of JAJFJH010000461.1, read as the reverse complement.
GGATATGACAAAGGACATGATCGACCGTCTATCGAAAAAAATGGGCGGAACACTATGATAGTTATCGCATTACAACCTAATTTAAGGGACCAGTACTCCTTTAAGTTGAAGGAGTAATAGAATGTCACTAAAACAATTGGATTTATATTGCACATCAAAGCTTGAAGAACTGAAGGAGAAAGGCGCTTTAAAAGGATCGGAGAAAGTAATTGCAAAAATCACCGCTCCCAACTGGGTAAAAAGAGGAAAATTACCTGACACTGCGGAAGACAAAATTTTTGGGCCACGCCACTTCCTTGAAGGTGATGAAAATGCGTACTTGCTCATGAACTCAAACTCCTACCTGGGCCTGTCTTTACACCCCATGGTGATAGATGCCGAAGAGCAGGGTGTGCAAGATTACGGCACGGGACCCGGTGCCGTGCGTTTTATTTCCGGCACCTACAAACCACATGTCGAACTAGAAAAACGTCTGGCTGCGTTTCACAAGCGAGAATCGGCCATGATTTTTAGCGCAGCCTACGCCACCGTCATGGGAGTATTGCCGACTCTAATTGATGAGCATACGCTGGTGATAAGCGACCAGCTGAATCACAACAGCATCATCAATGCCATTCGTTCGTCACACCCGGCAAAAAAAGAGATTTATCAACACCTTGATATGAAAGTACTTGAGCGTATTCTCGGCACTTACGCCAATGCCGCGAATACTCAGAGTGGGCCAAAGATAGAGCGCGTCTTGGTCGTCACCGACGGCATTTTCAGTATGCGTGGAGACCATGCCCCACTGGATGAAATTGTCGGTATCTGTCATAAATACGAACGGAACTTTGCCGAAGGCATTATTACGATTGCCGACGATTCTCATGGGGTAGGCGCGTTTGGTAAAACCGGACGAGGAACTGAAGAATACACCCAATGTAAGGTCGATATACTTATCGCCACCCTGGGCAAAGCGTTGGGCGTGAATGGCGGTTACGTAGCTGCTAGCGCTCCGGTTATCGAATATCTGCGGGAAACTTCGCCTTTTTATATCTATTCAAACCCGATCACCCCATCCGAGGCGCGGGCTGCGATAGGATCGATTGATATACTCGAAAGCGACGAGGGGCTTGAGCGCCTGGAAAAACTGCGCAGCTTAACAGTCCGCTTTGAAAATGGATTAACTGAGCTAGGTTTTGAAACCATACCTGGCGAACATCCGGTTACCCCGCTGCTGGTTCGTGACACCAAGAAAACAGCACAACTAATCCAATACCTGCTCAAAAATGGAATCTTAGCAACTGGCTTAAGCTACCCGGTCGTTCCCAAAGGAGACGAGGAAATACGCTTCCAAATCAACGCCAATCAAACAATTCGCGATATCGATTTTATACTGGAGGTTTTGAAAAATTTCTTGGTACGCCCGCATTCTTGAACACAGATATCTTGCGATTGTTGACAATAGTGTCAGCCAGTATCCACCAGCCACACGTACTGAAATGGTTTAATACAACAGGACACTTCTAGAGGCAGATTTATTGATGCAATTGAGAAACGGCTGGATCATGCCGTACAGCCAAGACCAAGAGACATGCCAATGAAGAAAAAGCGCTGTGATTCAAGGTTGGGCAAAATGTTAAGGAAATCTATAAAGAAATCAAAATAATAACTTCGCATCCTATGCATTACGAAAACGTGAGTGCTTCACCAACAGTATCGTCAATAAAGGCAAAACAAAGCCGACGATGGTGACAAGAATTAATAATTGCCCCAATTCACTATAATCTGCAGGGATTGAAACGACGCCGGTAGTCGGCTCCTTCACTTCGCGTGTCACTTCAAAGATCTGGTTTAAATATTTTGTACCCAGCTGTGAAGCGGACAAGGCCAGATTAGTAAACGAGGCCATCACTGCAAAGAACGTGGCTTTAAGCTTCTCAGGTGCTGAATTGGCAATCCACGCCAGCATAGGAATCATGGCAATCTGTCCCAACGGCGATTCCAGTGCGGTATCAATCAAGGCAATGAAACGTGCATCAACAACCCCACCTGTCACCGACATCGTCCATTCATGAAAACCAAAAAACATGCCCACAATCGGTAAAGACAACACAGTGCTGGCAATGGTTAGAAAACCAATAATATAGGCAATTGATTTCTCAGCCATAAAGCGGCGAAAGATAAACATGCCGAACAATGTCAGTGATGCACCCACCAGTGATAATGTGGCAAGAAATTGTTGGTCAAAGCCTAGCTCATCAATCATCCACCAAGTAGAACCTGCGCCCGGCCCAGGCAATGCGCGAAATACAAATACCAAAATAGCGGTTCCCACTAACACGCGACGCGCATCAGCATCTAGTTCGCCGACTAAACGCCACATCAGAAATAATACGATAGCCATGGATAAACAAAAAATAATTTCCTCGCCATTGGGCATACGACTAAGACCGATACCCAGTGACATCACAACAAAAATCAATCCGCCGCCCAGGATCCACCAGTTAATTGGCGGAGGATCGGTATGAAGTCCCATCAACACCATGCTTTCCTGGCGGTTATGACCTTGTGCCATAAAATGTGCCATGTCACGGCGCTGCAACCAGGCAGCAAATACCACGCCTAAAATTGAAATTAAAGGAATAATCAGTGCAAGCTGATAGACAAACAAATAAACAGCAGCTTTTTCAGCCTCTGGCAGCGTACCCGCATCACGCAATACATACACATTAACCAGTGAGACTAAAATACCGCCACCAATAATGGCAACACGCCCTAGTGTTTGCATGGTGATATGCATCTGTTTACGCTGATCCAATCCCAGCGTCTCACCTTCATCATTCACTCGTGGCACGGCTTCAACCGTCATCGCATCAGCAACAACATCTTGTAAGACATAACCAATGGGCGCCAGTAATGCTGAGGTAACAAACCAAACTTCAACCGACGCAATCTCGAGCATGTCATCAGTATGGCCAAGCAGCCCGATCATAATCAACAGGCTGATCGCAATCAAAGCCGCACCCATATACACCAGCCAGCCTTTCCAACGCCACATTAGATCCACCAGATGGCCCAGCGGCATTTTTAACGCCCATGGCAACATCATCCAGAACCCTAGCATAGCCAAGAATTCAGCAGAGAGCCCTAATCGTTCTTTGACATAGAATGTACCAACGATAGCGGTCAATCCAGAAATGCCCGCGGCAGCATAAACCATAAGCGGCGGCAGATAAGAAAGTCGCATTTCACGCCCAAGCCCAAGTATATTCAGATCAAACCAGTGGATTATTTTATTAAAGAAACCTGTCGTCGATGGTGATTTTGTCATAGATATAATTTTTATTAATGTTTGTCGCCGCAATTAATTCGATGAAATAGAGCAAATAACAGGAAACTAATTTTGTTGCATCTGTTGTGGGCGTGTACCCACTAAAACTTGGACAGTCATTTCTTTATTATCACGTACGATGGTAATCGGCACTTCTTCGCCGGGTGGTAATTCTGCCACCAAGTTTAGAATATCGGAGGAATGTACCATTGGCTTGCCGTTAATTGCGACTAAGATATCACCTGGTTTAATACCGGCCAAATCAGCTGGGCCATCTTTAAGTACAGCAGGTACTAACACGCCTGTGGCATTTTCAAGACCAAATGACTCGGCCAACTCCTTGGTAATATCTTGCATCGTTATCCCAAGCCAGCCTCTTGTCACACTCCCCGTTTCTATAATTTGAACCATTATTTGCTTGGCCACATCAACCGGAACAGCGAAACCAACACCCAGAGAACCACCACTACGCGAAAATATTGCACTATTAATACCAATCAAGTTCCCGGACGTGTCCGTTAATGCGCCGCCTGAGTTACCGGGGTTAATAGCCGCATCTGTTTGGATAAAATTCTCAAACGTATTAATGCCGACCTGTGAACGTCCAAGTGCACCAACGATACCCATCGTAACCGTCTGTCCCACGCCAAAAGGATTGCCAACAGCAAGCACAATATCACCCACCATCACATCATCCGATTGACCAAACGTAATCGCGGGCAAATTTTTCAGGTTTATCTTTAACACGGCAAGATCCGTTCCTGGGTCAGAACCAATAACGCGCGCTTTAGTCTTTCTGCCATCAATCAACGCAACCTCTACCTCATCAGCGGTTGCCACGACATGATGATTAGTCAGAATGTATCCCTTTGGGCTGACAATGACGCCTGATCCTAGGTTAGATGTGCGACGTTTTTTTGGTTCTGAACGATCACCAAAGAACTCCTGAGAGTTGGGATCTTCTAACAAGGGGTGCGCTTGCTCTTTGATCTCTTTATTCGTAAATATATTGACGACTGACGGCGTTGCCTTTTTTGCCGCATTATGAAAACTATCCGATCTTTCGGTTCCTGTCGGTGCAGCTTCTTTGATCGTAATAAGTGTGTTGCGCGGACTCCAGGGCAATAATTCTGGGCGTAAAGTAGAAACCACAAAGAATATGGCAAGAATGATGGTTATAGTTTGTGTAAAAGTTAGCCAGAGTCTATGCATGTTGTTAAAGTATTACTATAAAATTGAAGTGTTGATTAGGAATAAACCATTAACGATAGGAAATAAAATTTATGCACCGAAATGAACTTGAAGTTTACCTCAATCAATTGCTGGAGATTCCCCGCTTTCGTGATTATTGCCCAAATGGACTTCAAGTGGAAGGAAAAGACAACATTCAAACTGTAATTAGTGGCGTCACCGCCTCCCTTGATCTACTCCAGGCCGCAGTGGCGGCCAATGCTGACGCTATTGTTGTACATCATGGTTATTTTTGGCGCGGTGAGAATGAGCGGCTCGTTGGCCTAAAACACCACCGCATTGCCTTATTAATGGCTCATAAAATTAATCTGTTTGCTTATCATCTGCCATTAGATATCCACCCAGATTTTGGAAATAACGTACAACTAGGACAAAAACTAGGGTTGATTGAAACAGGCCGATTCGGCGAACAAGATATTGCTGTGCATGGGAATTTAACGCAATCGATGACACTTGGCGAATTAAGTGAAAAAATTTCACGAACACTCTTACGTGACCCCATGATTGTTGGTGATAGAGATAAGTCAATTCGTCGCGTCGCTTGGTGCACGGGCGCTGCCCAAAGTTACTTTGACGAAGCGATTCAGCTCGGCGTGGATGCTTTCATCACAGGCGAGATCTCAGAGCAAACGGTACATAACGCTCGTGAATCAGGTGTCGCATTTATTTCTGCAGGACACCATGCGACTGAGCGTTACGGCGTGCAAGCGTTAGGCGAGCATCTCGCACAACAATTTGGTATCACGCACCAATTTATTGACATGGACAATCCCGTATAAAGAGATGAGAACATCAATCTTTGTCGTCGTCTTTTTTATTTCCAGAAAACATGGTCCACCATATAATGAATACAAATAGCCCTACGGCCAGAATTGCTTCGATTGCGATTACCCACATAGTTTAGGTTGATGTATAGTTAATAAATTTGAGAGTGACACTCTAACTAAAATTTGATGAAAATCCAATTAAGTTTTCCAGTAATGACATTAGTGCTACTGCTGAATGCATGTGCTTCTGAGACAGCCCCGCTGCCTAATGAGGTAAATAAGGTGGCAGAGCCAATTATAAGGCCCAATCTTATCGTGACTGATTGGTCGCAATTAACGGGCTGGGCGAATGATGACATCTTGCCAGCATGGGATGCTTTTCTGCAAAGCTGTGGCGTTTTAATTAACAAACCACAATGGAAAGAAGTTTGCACTGCGGCTACAACGGTTCAGCAGCCGGACAATGTTGCATTAAGAGATTTCTTTGAAACTTATTTATCGCCCCATCAAATCATAAATAATGACGGCACTGACGACGGGCTTGTCACCGGCTACTATGAACCATTATTGTTAGGCAGCCGCCAACCATCTGATCGCTTTCGTTATCCACTCCATGCTGCACCAGACAGTCTCCTTTCCATTGATTTGAGAGGAGTCTATCCTGAACTTGAGAATATCAGTCCACGCGGTCGTTATGATGGGGAAAAGATCGTCCCTTATTACACCCGTGCCGAAATAAAACAATACCCTAATATTCTGCGTCACCATGAGTTTTTATGGGTGGACAATGAAGTGGAGTTATTCTTTCTGCAGATTCAAGGGTCGGGTCGCATTGTGCTAGAAGACGGGGAAATCCTGAGAATAGGTTATGCCGACCATAATGGTCATCCCTATCGCTCAATTGGGAAATTACTGGTCGAACGTAACGAGCTGTTGTTGGAGCAGGCCTCCATGCAAGGTATTAAACAATGGGGTGAGCAGAATCCAGATAAGCTGGATGAGCTGCTTCACCAAAATTCACGTTACATCTTTTTCCGTGAATTACCCAATGATTTATCAGGCCCGTTGGGTGCGATGGGTGTGCCGCTGACTGCTGGCAGAAGTATCGCCATTGACCCACGTGCTGTGCCACAAGGTGCGCCGGTATTTCTTGAGACAACGTGGCCAAATACTGACAAAGAATTACAACGCTTAATGGTTGCCCAAGACACGGGTAGTGCCATCAAGGGTAACGTGCGCGTTGATTTTTTCTGGGGATTTGGTCAAGAAGCTGCGGAACAAGCGGGAAAAATGAAACAGAAAGGGAAAATCTGGGTGCTCCTGCCGAATGGCTATACGTCGTCTATGATTGCTAAAAAATAGCGCGACCATCCGGCAATAATGCATAGA
>JAJFJH010000047.1 GCA_021774155.1 Nitrosomonas sp. | reverse complement strand
CAACGGATGATGCATTTTTTAGTTGCTCATTTTAAAAATATATGTTCCCTCTTTGTTCTTGTTTAGTGATGTTTTTTAAACAATGAAGAGGACACCAAAACGAACCCATAACACCACAAGGCAAGGCCTTGGATAAAGGAGAATGTGATATGTACGATAAAACTATAAATGCCAATATAACAAAGGATAGCGCTGCACCCTTAAAACTAGAGCCGGATGATTACGCTCATCACCTCAGCGAGTTTGACCTGACACAAGATCACCAAAATGAATTGCTGCAAGCGCTATGGTATATTATGAGCACACTTGTCGACATCGGATGGGGCGTTGATACTGTCCAGTTGTTACTGCCTGATATTTACGCAGAAGTTGCGCCAGATTCTGAAAAATTGCTAGAGTCTCAAGATGCGCCTGAATTTGATCAGGCTGCCGATCTCAAGAAAGGTAAAGAGAATGACTAATGAACCTACAAAAGCGCTTATCTATTGCCGTGTATCCGATACCAAGCAAAGACTTGAAGGCAGCGGCTTGGAAAGTCAGGAATTCCGGTGCCGCCAATATGCGGCAGAAAAAAACTATGCAATAGAAAAAGTGTTTCATGACGACGTATCAGGCGGCGGTGATTTTGCCAAGCGCCCCGGTATGATCGCTTTGCTCTCTTATCTTGAGAATAACCAGAAGACCGATTATGTCGTGATCTTCGACGATTTAAAACGCCTCGCTCGCGATACGATGTTCCACTGGCAGTTGCGCCACGCGATGGCGAATTTTGGGGCACGGCTGGAATGTTTGAACTACACATTTGACGAAAGCCCGGAAGGTGAGTTCGTTGAAACGTTATTTGCGGCGCAAGGTCAATTAGAGCGCAAACAAATTGGACGGCAAACGCGGCAAAAAAGCAAAGCGCGACTTGAGGCTGGTTATCACGCCTTTCGCGCTCCCACGGGTTATTATTACCAAAAAACAAAAACACAGGGAAAAATGCTTTTTGTGGATGAAACCGTTGCGCCGATTTTGCATGAAGCGTTGGAAGGATTTGCATCAGGACGATTCCAAACCAAACGTGAAGTGCAATATTTTTTGGAAATCTCCCCAGAATTTCCCAAGACGGCCAGTGGCAAGCTAGGCAATAATCGCATCAATGATATGCTCAGCAACCCCCTCTATGCCGGGTATATTGAATACGAGCCGTGGGGCGTGAGCTTGCACAAAGGTCAGCATGAGGGAATTATCAGCTATGAAACTTTCCAAAGAATACAAGAGCGTCTTCAGGGACGCGCTCATGTCCCTGCTCGTAAAGACCTCAATCGGGATTTCCCCTTGCGCGGCAGCGTGTCTTGCGTCTGCGGCAATGCACTGACCGCCTGTTGGTCAAAAAGCAAAACGGGTAAGCTTCACGCTTATTATCTGTGTCAAAACAGGCAGTGCGAATATAAAGGTAAATCTATCCGGCGTGACGTGCTTGAAAGGGAATTTGAAACCTTGCTTAAACAGCTTACCCCAACACCGGGTCTGATGGCTGCTGCTACGGACATGTTCAAAATATTGTGGAACCACCGCGAAGCCTCGCAGCAAGTGCGCCGCAAAACATTGGCGCAGGAAAGCAATGATACCGAGCGCAAGATTGAGCAACTTCTAGACCGGATTGTTGATGCGGACTCACCGTTGGTGATTAAAGCGTTAGAAAAAAGGATTAATGATTTGCAGAGTAATAAGCTCTTGATAGAAGAAAAATTGAGCCAATGCGGGCGTCCAGTCAGACCTTATGACGAGATGTATCGAACTTCGCTACAATTTCTCAAAAAACCGCACGAAATATGGGCTAATGGGCGCTTTGAAGACAAGCGTGCAGTGCTAAAACTAACCTTCACTGACCGTCTCACCTACGTACCAAAACAAGGGTATCGAACCCCTGATTTATCATTACCTTTCAGAGTGTTAGGTGATAGTTTTGGTCATGAAAGTAAAATGGTGCCCAGAAGAGGACTCGAACCTCCACACCCGAAGGCACATGGACCTGAACCATGCGCGTCTACCAATTCCGCCATCTGGGCAATGTAGCATCCTGATCAGGATGCTGAAGAACGCGTAATTCTATAGGAAACCGCTATTTTGTCAATTAAGAAGCAGTCCAAAAAACGTACTCTCGACCCAAATTATGAGCGTGAGAAAGCCTTATACGGCACGCCTTTACCGAGTCGGGAATATATTCTGCAAATCATGAAAGAACAGGGTATTCCACTGACGGACAAAGTATTGCAACGTTTGCTCGGTGTTAAGGTAAAAGAGAAGGAGTTTTTTAGTCGCCGGTTAGCAGCCATGGTTCGTGAAGGCCAAATCATGCGTAATCGCAAAGGCGATCTTTGCATGATGGAAAAGCTGTCGTTGATTAAAGGCAAAGTACATGGCCATGCGGATGGGTTTGGTTTTTTAATTAGCGATGATGAACCAACGGATCTGTTTTTAAGCCCTAAAGAAATGAGCAAGGCACTTCATGGCGACTTAGTCATGGTACGTGAAGTCGGGATGGACAGGCGCGGACGTAGAGAAGCAAGCATTGTTGAGGTACTAGAACGTGCCAACACGCAGTTGGTCGGCAGATTACATAATGACCACGGTATCTTGTCAGTGGAAGCTGAAAACCGGCGCATTGCGCAGGATTTCTTGATTCCCAAAGATAAGTCCATGGGTGCGAAAGCGGGACAAGTTGTTATCGTTAAGATTATTCAACAACCCAGCAAACGTTCGCAACCTATCGGTCATATCATTGAGATTTTGGGTGATTACACCGCACCGGGCATGGAGATTGAAATTGCTTTGCGCAAACATGACCTCCCTTATGAATTCTCGTCGGCAGTTGACAAGATTTCTAGCAAATTTCCAAAACGCATTTCGAAGAAAGAAATGGAGGCAAGAGAGGATATCCGTCATTTGCCTTTGGTAACTATAGACGGAGAAGATGCGCGTGATTTTGACGACGCGGTATATTGCGAGAAAGACGGCAAGGGTTACAAGTTATACGTTGCGATTGCGGACGTTAGCTATTACGTACAAAGTAATGATGCATTAGATAGCGAGGCGTTAGAACGCGGCAATTCCGTTTATTTTCCACGACGTGTTATCCCGATGCTCCCTGAGATATTGTCTAACGATTTATGTTCGCTCAAACCCAGATGCAATCGTTTATGCATGGTATGTGAGATTCGCTTTAAAGCGAACGGTGATGTACTTGATTATCGATTTTATCCGGCAGTCATGTATTCCCATGCACGACTCACTTACAACAAAGTGGCGGCAATGTTGGATAATGCCACTAGCAAAGAAGCCAAACAATACGCAAAAGTGTTACCGCATGTGCAGCTTTTACATCAACTATACAGCATGTTATTGAAAGCACGCAAGATACGTGGCGCGATCGATTTTGATACGATAGCCACTCAAATGATTTTTAACAGCCAAGGGAAAATCGAAAAAATCGAACAAGTTAAACGTAATGAAGCACATCGTTTAATCGAAGAATGTATGCTGGCCGCAAACGTCTGTGCCTCGGATTTTCTACAAAAACACGAACAACCGGCTATTTATCGCATTCATGAAGGCCCAACCCCTGAGAAACTTGAAGTATTACGCAATTTTCTCAAGGAGTTTGGTCTGCAACTGGGCGGCAAAGACAATCCTCATGCAAAAGATTACGCTGAAACGCTAAGTAAAATTAAGGACAGGCCCGATGCTAGTTTGCTACAAACCGTTATGCTTAGGTCACTACGTCAAGCCATCTACAGCCCTGAAAAAATCGGGCATTTTGGGCTGGCTTATGAGTCCTATACTCATTTCACCTCCCCTATTAGGCGTTATCCTGATTTACTTATACATCGCGCCATTAAAGCACTCATCAAAGGTAAAACCTATGCACCCGGTAATTGGCAAGAACTTGGTATGCATTGCTCTCAAACTGAACGACGCGCCGATGATGCCACACGAGATGTGGAAGCATGGCTCAAATGTTTTTATATGCAGGATAAAATTGGCGAATGCTTTGACGGTGTCATTAGTAGCGTAACGGGATTTGGGCTTTTCGTCGCGCTTGATAATATCTATGTGGAAGGTCTGATACATATTTCCGAACTACCCAGCGATTATTTTCATTTTGACGCTACCAAGCATACGCTACAAGGCGAGCGCACTGGCAAACAATACCGCCTGGGTGATCGACAGCGCGTCAAGCTGGTACGCGTAGATTTGGAAACGAACAAGATTGATTTTGTGTTAGCCGACTCTGACGAGACGGCCCAAACTAAAAGGTCATCAACCAAGACGAAGACGTTTAGAAAAACACACAGTAAAGCAAGAAATACGAACAAAAGCGCTAAAGACGACAAGACTAAGAAATCCAACAAGTCGTCTAACACAACAAAAAGTAAAGCAGACAAAACTAGTAAATCAAGCAAAAAACGCATTAAAAAATCAAAATAACATACAATACGCGGTTCTTAGCTAAGAAGGCGCTGATTTGACAAGTTTCGTCATTTCCATCCAGCGTCTAATTCATTCCTTTTTAAGAGAAACATGTCTAATACTCGTCTCATATTTGGATTTCATGCAGTTATCAGCCGTTTACGACAGAACCCTGATAGCGTCAAAGAAATCTTTCTTGATGCTAACCGTCGTGATCAACGAGCGCGTGATTTAATTAAACTTACGGAATCTGAGAATATTCGCCTCATTTCTTGCGACAACGCACGGCTTGATAACATGGCTGGCAGTCGTCGGCATCAAGGCGTAACCGCCAATATTGACGCCACCCGTCATCATGTAGACATAGATGATGTTCTAGAAACACTGGATGAACCTGCTAGAATACTGGTTCTAGATGGCATTCAAGACCCACACAACTTAGGAGCCTGTTTACGCGTTGCCGATGCGTTTGGTGTTCATGCAGTTATTGCGCCTAAGGACCGTGCCGTCGGTTTAACCGCTGCCGTACATAAAGTAGCCAGTGGTGCCGCGGATACCGTGCCATTTATACCCGTGACTAATTTAGCGCGCACGTTACGAGAATTAAAGCAGCATGGCATATGGGTCATCGGCACCGATGCTGATGCAGATACGGCACAAGACCTAAACAGACTTAGCTTGAGCGGACCTGTTGCCTGGGTGCTTGGTGCCGAGGGGGAAGGGATGCGACGACTGACACGTGAAACATGCGACCAACTAACACGTATACCCATGCTGGGCACCGTCGAGAGTCTTAATGTTTCTGTCAGTGCGGGAATTTGCTTATTTGAAACACAACGGCAACAATTATTAGCACAATCAACGGCTGCGACACATGCCGTTTAACCGACACTATCTCCTAATAAACAGTAATGAGAAAGGGCCGGTTTCAATCGCTAATCTTACAAACTTAATCAACTACAATTTCGCTATAATAGCGGCTGTATAAATATTTTCCTGCCATGACATCGTTTGAACAACCTAATTTTAAGAATCACTTTGCCGAACTATTACAACTTGCAGCAAGCAAAGTCGCCGCGCCTGATTCAACCGCACGTATTGAACTGACACGTACCAAGCAAGCTAATCACGGCGATTACTCCTGCAACTTAGCCATGCAATTGGCCAAACCTTTGCGTAAAAATCCTCGTGAAATAGCAGCCTTACTGATCGAAGCATTGCCGGACTCTCCTTATCTTGAAAAAGTTGAGATTGCGGGTGCAGGGTTTATCAATCTGTTTCTTAAAGTTTCGGCAAAGCAACAAATCATTGCCAATATATTTCAAAGTGGCAATCAATTTGGCCACAGCGACACCCAAAACGACAAGAAAATTCAAATTGAGTTTGTTTCAGCTAATCCAACTGGGCCTCTACATGTCGGGCACGGGAGAGGCGCGGCATTTGGGGCTAGTCTTGCCAATTTACTGAGCGCCGTCGGTTATTCTGTCTCACGCGAATACTATGTCAACGACGCAGGGCGGCAAATGGATATTTTGACGCTTTCTACTTGGCTGCGCTATCTTGAATTGCATGACATCACTATCCCCTTCCCTAGCAATGCTTATCAGGGTAAGTATGTTCGCGATATGGCGCAATTAATTAAGCAAGCTCATGCTGATCGTTATGTTCACCAGTCTGATCTATTGTTACAAGACATGCCTTTACCCAACCAAGATGGCGTCATTGATTTCGAAGCACAACTAAATAAACTCATCGCCAATAGTAAAGAAATTCTGGGGCAAGATTATGCTTATATTCATAATTTTGCATTAACAGAGCAACTGGGTGATTGTCGCAATGATTTAATGGAATTTGGCGTCGTATTTGAGAATTGGTTTTCTGAACAATCGCTATTAGATAATGGAATGGTGGCACACGCTGTTGAGTTGATAGAAAAAAAGAATTGTTTATATCAACAAGATGGCGCAAGCTGGTTTCGTTCCACTGATTTCGGTGACGAGAAGGACCGCGTTGTGCAACGTGAAAATGGACAATTCACCTATTTTGCATCTGATATTGCTTATCACCTGAATAAATTTGAACGCGGCTTTGATCAAGTGATCGACGTGTGGGGCGCCGATCATCACGGTTATATACCACGTGTTAAAGGTGCGATTCAGGCATTGGAAATGGATCCGGAGAAATTAGAAATTGCCTTAGTTCAATTTGCTGTGTTGTATCGTGATGGAAAAAAAGTATCAATGTCTACGCGTTCTGGTGAGTTTGTTACGCTGAGAGAATTACGCAATGAAGTTGGCAAAGACGCCGCACGATTTTTTTATGTCATGCGTAAAGGTGACCAACACCTGGATTTTGATTTAGATTTAGCTAAATCACAAAGCAATGAAAATCCCGTCTATTACATACAGTATGCTCATGCCAGAGTTTGCAGTGTGATATCGCAATGGGACGAGGATGTCGCAACACTTCGCGATATCAATACGGAGTCGCTAACCAGCCCGATGGAACTGGCATTATTACAGAAGTTGATTGATTTTCCTGATATTATTGAATCAGCAGCAAAAGAGTATGCACCTCACATGATTGCCTTTTATCTGAGAGATTTGGCCAGTGAGTTTCATAGCTACTATAATGCAACTCGTTTTCTCGTGCCTGAAATACCTATTCGGCTTGCCCGTCTGGCACTAATCGCATCGACGCGACAAGTTTTATGTAATGGATTAGCGCTTCTGGGAGTTAGTGCTCCAGAGAAAATGTAACTGATTAACCAAAAAGGAATTTCATGAGTCGCGATTACAAGTCCAACAAACCAACACAAAAAAACAAGAAAAGTAGTGGACCATTACTTCTTGGGATACTTATCGGCTATGCCCTGGGTCTGATGAGTGCTATTGGTATTTGGATGTACATCAGTGAATCGCCTAGCCCATTTCTAGCACCTGAGAAAAAATCAGCCAGAAATAAAACGGTATTTGATCCTATCAAATCACCATTAGACTCACAAATAGTAAATGCTGAAGAAAATGTTATTGCTGAAGTTGACACAAAAAATAAATTTGATTTCTATGACATTCTACCCGGTATTGACGAACCAACCTTTGAACAGGCACCCATGCCAGTTGTCCAGGCACCAACACCCATAGCGCCGCCTATTAGCCCAACAATTACACCACGACCTGAAAAGCCTGTCGAAAGCATTCAAATGGAACATTACTTTCTTCAAGCAGGCTCTTTCAGAAGCGCAAACGACGCAGAGCTTCAGAAAGCTAGGCTTGCGTTATTGGGTGTCGTTGCAGATATTCAATCAGCCGATCTAGCTGAGAGAGGTACTTGGTACAGGGTTCGGGTCGGACCTTTCATTAGGATGACTAAAGTGGAAGAAATGCGCGCTTCTCTACAACTTAATGGTATTGATACACATTTCATTAAAGTAAGTGGAAGTCTGTAAGATTATTTGTCATCAGAAAAGTACACTATGAGTTTAAATAGCGGAATCGTCACTTTATCAGTATTGGCCTGCATTAAATTCTCTGATACATACGCAGACATTGTTGAGAGGCATGACGACATTGTCCTCTCTAACCCTGGAGACTAGTCAGATGGCAACAGAAGAAATAATCCTTGGCGCAGGCTGTTTTTGGGGGGTCGAAGCAACCTTTCGTAAAATTAAAGGTGTGCTCAATGTGACTTGTGGCTATTCGGGTGGCCATACTAACAATCCGACCTATAACGACGTATGTACTGGAACAACAGGGCATGCTGAAGTTGTCCTTGTAGAATATGATACAGATCAAATTACCTTTCAACAGTTACTTGAAATATTTTGGCATTGTCATGACCCAACGACGCTTAACCGTCAAGGGCCAGATATTGGCACGCAATACCGATCTACTATCTTGTTTTATACGCCCGGGCAAGAGGTAATAGCAATGCAAACGAAAGAAGCATTACAAAAGCGACTGCAGACAAAAAATCTATCTATTTCTACAGAAATTAAACTGGTTTCTATCTTCTATCCAGCTGAAGAATATCACCAACGTTATTTAGAAAAGAATAGCATCCATTAATGCCTTATTAATCCGCCCTTAGCCAAAGGGATAATGAGTTAGAATCTTTCAGAGTAAAATACAAATTACGCATAAAATGAAAGATATTTTCGTGTTATCTCTATAACCAGCAATTAATACCATTTAAGGTCAGGTTAAAAGCAGTGCAAAATAATACACGGCCAAACACAGAAGATTCACAAGTCAATACGCTGAGTAGTGAAAGCAACGTCACTGAAAAAGATAAGCTGGTATCAGCCATATGCAACGACCCAGATCTCCCGGCACTTGGCAGTGCGATCTCACGTGTTGTACAACTGTCTTCTTCTGATGACGAGTCCATAAGACAACAGGCCTATTTGGTATTGTCTGATGTTTCGCTGACGAAAAAGATTCTATGTTTATCGAACTCTGTTACTTTTCGTGCTGCATCAGGACAGGTTGTTACCAGTATTTCTCGAGCTATTTTCCTACTAGGTTTTGATACCGTTAAAACCTGCGCACTCGCCATGATTCTGGTTGATGGTATGCCCGGCAAGCAAGCTGAATGTGTACGCAATGAATTAACCAAGGCATTAGCAGCCAGCATGGTTGGTCGCGAACTTGCCAAACACGGCCACTTCAAAGAAGCAGAAGAAATCGCCATCGTCGCATTATTTAAAAATATTGGCCGCTTGCTGATTGCATCACATGATCATAAGTTATACCAGATGATGATGAAGTTGATTGAAAGCGGTACGCACACAGAAGCGGAAGCTTCAATGGAAGTGCTGGATTTCAATCTTGGCTCTTTCACTGAAACCATATTAGAAAAATGGGATATTCCTGCCAGCATCATCCGTTCAATCAAAGCACCACCTGCTGGCGTGTTAAGACCACCCAAGACACGGCAAGAATGGATGCAACAAGCGGCTGAATTAAGTGAATCTGCTGTTCCACTCATACTAAAACAAACGATTCCTGGTGAAACTACCATGGATGTCGCACTACTGAGGCGTTTTGGAAAAGCATTAAATATCGATCGAAAGAAATTCGATAAATTGATGATTGATGCTACCAAGGAAGCTTGCACATTAAGTAATAATGCTCAACTCAACTCACCCCTTCTTAACGAGAAGAAAGAAATTAAATCGGAAGAGACTGGCTCAACCGCCGATACACAAGCTGAGGAAGATGTTTTAAGTGGCTTATTTTTACCTGATGTTGAAAAAGAAAAATCAATGGTAACTGAGTACCACCCCAGTGGTAAGCCATTCAACGCACAAGAACAACTCTTAGCCGGCGTCCAAGAAATCGTAGAAATGATGGCATCTCAAAACTATAAAATTAATGACCTATTTTTGCTGGTTTTGGAAATACTATATAACAGTCTAGGTTTCCGTTTTGTGACGATTTGTCTAAAAGATATCAAAAACAATCAATACCGATCACGTTATTCCCTCGGTGAAAATAACGCTGAAATCCAACGAAATTTTATTTTTCCTACTAGCTCATCGACTGATATATTTAGCCTCTCAATAAAAAGAGATGTAGACTTGATGATATCAGATGCTTCAACTAAAAAAGTACGTGATATGATCCCTCGGTGGCATCGTTCATTATTAACAGATGCACGTAGCTTTATTGTACTGCCATTGGTCGTCAATGACAGGCCGATCGGCATATTTTATGCCGATAGAAAACAAGTCTCACCTGAAGGTATCACTACAGATGAGATGAAAATTATTAAAACTTTAAAACGTCAGGTTATGACGGCGTTAAGTTCACGATAATAAATATTGACTAATTGCCGAACAAATATGACGACAATAACTGGCTGCTTATTTATTATAAGCGCCCCTTCTGGCACAGGAAAAACGAGCTTAGTAAAAGCATTGCTAGCTATAGACCCTCAACTTAATCTATCGATTTCACATACCTCTCGCTTACCACGACCCAGCGAAGTCAATGGTAGCGATTATCACTTCATTAGTGAATCAGATTTTAAACAAATGAAACAGCGTGGTGACTTCCTTGAAAGTGCCGAGGTATATGGTAACCTTTATGGCACATCACAAAGATGGATAAACGAGACCTCCAAAGCTGGCCGTGATATCTTGTTGGAAATTGACTGTCAGGGCGCCGAACAAGTTCATCGCCATTTTCCACAATCAATTAGTATTTTTATTCTTCCTCCCTCTCCAGAGACGCTTGCTTCTCGCCTGAATACACGCGGACAAGATAACCTCGACGTTATCAAAAAAAGACTCGCGGCAGCTAGTGAAGAAGTCAACCATATAAACGAGTTTGATTATGTTATCATCAACAATGAATTAGATAACGCACTTAAAGACCTGACCAGCATTGTACGGGCAGAGCGTTTGAGATTAGCGCGACAACTTGTAAATCACAGCAAGTTAATTTCTGAATTAAAAGATTTCCCTTAATATTCTAACCAAATAAGCGATTAAAATTATGGCACGTATTACTGTTGATGATTGTTTAAAGAGAATTCCAAATCGGTTTGATATGACACTGACTGCCACAACGCGTGCTAGACAATTAGCCGTTGGTGCGACACCAATGGTTGAGGCAGCGCGTGACAAGCCGGCCGTCATTGCATTACGTGAACTGGCTCAGGGAAAAATTGATATAGATATACTCAACCCTACGTCGAGTATTTAAATTCTCTAACACCAACTCATAACCATCAATTAGTTTTACGTTGTAGATTTTACTTACTCCGGCTAACTGAGAATTAATGCGTTAAATACTATTGCTTATTATTTTAATCCTTTAAGATAATAGGTCTTTTCGTCTATTAAAAATGCTTGCCAATCGGTTAACAGATGATGCATCCTGATACCTACGCTTCATTGATACACACCTCACAATCATTGAAGATAGTTTAAGAAAAAGAAAACACCGACCAAGCAGCCACTATGCCTGAAGCAGAACTTTTATTTCAAGAAACATCCAAATATCTTAAGCAAGAAGACATTACTCAGCTTAGGAATGCTTACGAATTTAGCCAGGGAGCTCATTTAGGCCAATTCCGAAAATCTGGAGAACCTTATATTTCGCATCCCTTAGCTGTCGCAAGAATCCTTGGCAATCTCCACTTAGATGTCCACACACTTGCCGCAGCGCTACTACATGATGTCGTTGAAGACACGCACATTTCCAATACTGAGATTAGCGAACGATTTGGTGAAACCGTCGCTGAATTAGTCGAGGGGGTTTCTAAGCTCGATAAAATAGAATCACAGACTGCCGTGGAGGCACAGGCTGACAATTTCCGCAAAATGCTACTTGCAATGGCACGGGATGTACGCGTCATACTTATCAAGTTAGCTGATCGATTGCACAATATGTATACGCTTGATGTGATGCGTTCAGACAAGCAACGCCGCATCGCGAGAGAAACATTAGAAATCTATGCACCCATCGCTCATCGATTAGGATTGAATAATATTTATCAAGAGTTACAAGATCTTGGGCTTCGTTACTCTTACCCCACACGTTACAAAGTATTGATTAAAGCAACCAAGGCGGCACGGGGAAACCGCCGTGAAGTCGTTGGCAAAATCCTTGATGCCATCACAGAAAAATTACGAGATGCCGGATTGGATGCCAAAGTAAGTGGGCGCGAAAAGCATCTCTACAGCATTTATTCAAAAATGGTAGATAAGCGC
>JAJFJH010000460.1 GCA_021774155.1 Nitrosomonas sp. | reverse complement strand
GCAATTGGTGCGGCATCTGAAACAGCAAGCTGTAAGCCTAAAATCAGTAATGGTAAGGCAATGATGGCGCCACCGGCACCTGTCAGTGCAAGAACAACGCCCGTAAATGCGCCAAGTAGAACAGTGATTATTTGAGTTTCCATCATAGTCTAGCTTTCAATGAATTTTGTTGGATCGAACCAGCCATTCGTTAGACATAGGCCGTTGCTCAACTGATGCATCTTGATTGACCAGACTATGCAAAGTTGTGGCGCGTTTACCTGAGTCACAAAAGGCAAGGGTTGGTTCAGGCAGAGCAGACAGTAGCTTCTTATATTTTTCACTGGTTGACTGGTCAGAGCGAACCTCGAAGCCTGGCCGTTACAATTAAGAGACATATAACCAGAGTCTACAATTTTATGCTTGTCATCAATGTTGTTTTGACCTGCTACGGATAGTTGTTCGTCTAATTTGGTTAGGTTGATGCTCATTACACTCTCCTAATGGTCTTTACAGTAAAGGCTAAATAAAGTTTTTATAATTTCAGTTGCCTCCACACTTGACAGACTATAATAAATATATTTTCCCCTACGCTGAGTTGTTACAAGACCTTCTGTTCGTAATACCGTTAGCTGTTGTGAAAGTGTTGGTTGTTGAATTCCTAGTATTTCCTTTAATTCACCAACATTTTTGTCTCCTTGGCTAAGTTGACACAAAATTAATAGGCGGTCTTCATTCGCCAATATTTTTAGCATTCCACACGCTGCCGAAACAGGTTCGCTAATGGTTGATACATCTGGGAAATCAGGTTGTGTTTTCATATCATTTAATTAAACATTAAATAAACTGTATTAAGATAGTATATTATGAAATAAATTAATGTCAATATAAAGACAACAATATGACTAAATTGATACAAAGGACAGCAAAATGAAACCAAATATGAAAGCATTTTTTTTGCCTAACTTTCAAGAAACTGTTTAATCTAGATGATAAGTTCGTACCCAATGCTTGTCATTTTGATCATTTACTCGAAGAGCGAGATATATTATAAGTCATTGAAATAAAAGAAAGTAGTATTTAGGCGCTAGTCTATACACTCTAAGACATTTGATGATGTTATATTATTGACGATACGTTGTTTATGCCAGACGTCGGTACGGCACCGCGCAGATTTCCCGGATGGCGATGCGCGTCAGCTATTTTATCCATACGCAAGCTGCTTGAGTTTCCCCCTGAAACCAGACTATTTATGTGCCACGATTACTCGCCGACAGATCGTGCAGTTCAGTGGCAAAGTACGGTAGCAAAACAACATACACGTAATATTCATGTGCATGATGGAATCTGAAGATGAATTGTCGTTATGCGTACTGCACGCGACAAGACACTGCAAGCGCCCACTTTGTTATTGCCTTCGATTCAAATTAATGTGCGTGCTGGTAAAATGCCACGGGCAGAAGAAAATGGCACTGCATACTTTAAAGTTCCTATTAATGCCATTTAATTGGGATATCGTTGCAGGCTTTGTTAGGGGAGCATCGAATCATTCATGAGTCAATGTCTGACAGTTAAAAATCGCTCACGCAATTAATGCAAATTTTGGCAATCGCTAGCTATTACCCGAAATTTACGCCACAATTTGAAAGATTATGTTTCATCATCTATTTGGCCCAGAATTGACCGGTGCTTCCTTAGGCAAATAGGAAATATTGCCTGTTCAGAGAAATGCCTTGTCAGCATCAAATTCCTTTACTTACGAAAAGATAAATTGTATGAATAAATCCATTAAATCAAACGCGGTATGGCGGGATACTTTAATTTTATCTAGTAGTCATCAACCAGCAGATATTGAAGATATTAGGCCGACAGACGGTGATCAAGGCGCACTTGATCCTCAAACCTATGATGCTGTTGAAGCTGATGCATTGTTTGATGCCATCAATTATACGCAAACCCAGATTGGCCACTTGATTCTTTATCGCTCATTGGCACGTCCTATATCGGATACCAATATCCTGCAGCAAAAGCAAGACGCCGTACGTGAACTTGAATCTAATCCTGAGCTAACTCGTGATTTGCAAAAGTTTGTAAAGAAAATGATTCCAGGAGAAAAGTCGCTCTATCATTTGCTTTATGGTGAGTTCTTTGGTGGCCTATCTACTAGCGATGAGCCAAGAGACGGATCTAAAAAACTGGAATTTGGCGGCTGCGGCTATCGTCAATATGTGGATGGCACTGAATTTGTTGTGGAATTGGTTGAAGAAGCTAAATTGCTACCACCGCCAAAAACCGCTTATCTAAATACTTTGCTCAACGCGATTCGTGACTTTAGTCATTCACGTACCTATGCACTGATGCATGGCCCGGTATATCCCTCAGGTGGGAAATTTAAAATAAAGCAAGAAAAGCCAAAATTTTTACCAATGCTGAGTTTCCAGCCTTCCATATTTAAGCTGCTTCCCATACTCATGTTTATGATAGCAATGGGTGGAATTGTTGGGATTTTTACTATCTTTCAAAGCATGTTACCAGAGCTTGGCTCGTATATTGGTTACGGTATTCTTGTTTTGACCGTGCCAGCTATTCCTGTGGTTTTATACGCGACCGGCGTCTCCGATCGTGATTCTGTTATTTACCCGTTGCGAAAACAGTTCAGGCAAAGCCCTGAGTTGGCAAAAGCACTTGAAGCATTAGGTATGATTGATGAGCTGCTATCTCTGCATCAGTATGATCAATCAATTGGCGGCGCAAAAGTATACCCCGATATTCTTGAAAACAAACATCATTTACTCAAAGTAACTAATGCCAAAAATCCATTGCTTATCAGAAGTGATCCTGATTTTGTACCCAATGATATTATCCTTGACTCAGCTGGTCGACTATCCATCATTACTGGGCCCAATAGCGGTGGTAAAACGGCGTATTGCAAAACAGTGGTTCAAATTCAGCTGTTAGGTCAGATTGGTTGTTGTATACCCGCATCAACAGCTGAACTGGTGCCGGTTGAGCGTATTTATTATCAAGTGCCTGATCCCGGTCGTTTGGACGCGGGGATAGGGCGCTTTGGTCATGAACTAAAACGGACGCGCGAAATCTTTTTTAATTCAACACCACATAGTTTGGTCATCCTGGATGAGCTTTCTGAAGGCACGACTTTTGAAGAAAGAATGAGCCTCTCTGAATATATACTCACGGGGTTTCATAAGCTGGGCGCCAGTACCTTACTGGTCACCCATAATCATGAATTATGCGAACGTCTGCAGAGTGATGGGTTAGGGCGGTATTTACAGGTCGAATTTGCATCACAAGGCTCAACGCATCGACTGATACCCGGCATATCACGTGTCAGTCATGCCGACCGCGTCGCGACAGAAATTGGCTTTAGTAAAGAAGATGTGGAAAATCACTTATCCACACGTGAGTAACAAACAGAGCCGCTTTGTAGTAAGTGGGGTACAAACCCCGTGGAATTGGCAAAATCTGAAGGGCATCTCTGAAAATCCAGATTTCATCCCAATTGC
>JAJFJH010000459.1 GCA_021774155.1 Nitrosomonas sp. | reverse complement strand
CTGAAAGGCAAAGCCAACCGCTATCGACGCAATTCCAAGGCCGCCCAAAGCTGTGGCTGGTGTGAGACCAGGAAACCAGATCATAGCAGCCAACAGTAAGCCGCCGATCCAAATTCCAATAGTAGTTAGTCGAATAATTAGATCTCTAAGAGACCTACGTATATTGCGAAAATCGAATAATCGATGCCCCAAATTTGAGAAGATATTTGCTGCAACCCAAGTAAAAATCAAGACAAGAACGCCCGCGAGCAGGTACGGCGTATGGTCCAAAAAATTTTCCCAGATATCGCCCAGCGTTTCTTGTAAAGTTTGCGCAACTTCCTCCATAGAATCAGGAACTTCAATCGATTTTCTGCCCGGTGACTCTACGTATTGATTCAAATCACCGGATTCTTTCAATTTAGGATCCTGGGTCGTCATATTACTCTCCGTTATTTTCCGTTTTAGTTTGTTTGGGAAGCCCAAACTTCTTAGAAAGAATTGCTATCTTGTCTTGCTTTGTCATTAATGTGACTATATCGTCTTCCTTTCACATTTCAGAATTCGAGGCCAGATAAGCGCTGTCCCCACGAGATATACAGACGATTTGTGTGTCACTGGGAAGATCCAGTGCATCTAGTTTTTTTTCAGTGTTGGATAGCACCTGAAATTTAAAGAAATATAATTCCCCAGACAGCTCAGTAGCCTGTCGTGCTCGCTTATAACCTTTAATGGTATCGACCAACATGTCAGCTATTTGTTTATCGGGGTTAAAAACATCTTCCAACTTTAGTTGCTCACAAACTGTGTTATAAGTTGGGTTATCGATATAGATAATCACCTGACTAAACCCTTTTTTTTGGTCAACCAGCAAAGCAATAATATTATCTTGATCATTGTCTGTGAAGCAGATAAGAAAATCGGTATTTTTTGGGCTGCTTGTAAAAAGTGGTTAAATGATCTCGGCAAAGCCGTATATCATTTAACTTGAATCTGGTCGTCGATCCGTATGACATTAGGTGTTTGCTGGGCGATTGAATTGGCTAATTGGCGCTGAGAATTCGTTTCGACAAAGCCACTAAGCACTACCCGTCCATTAGATGCTTCAACATGGATGGCGGCAGCACTAAGTTCTGGCGCCTCCATCAGTTGCGCTTTTATTTTCATTGCTAACACGATATCTTCTTGCGGGGCTTGTTCTATTGATTCCGGACTCAATAAGCCGGCGCAACCACTCGTCCCAAACAGGATACATAAGCAACCAATTACCCATATATAACGTACTTTGTAGATCATTTGTTTCTTCATACCGAATCTAAAAAAATTAAAAATTTACTCACGGGCCTCATTAATAGAATCTACAAGACCAGAACAATGTATATTCTCATCATTGCCTGCCTGTTCCTCTTGCTCATCTTGAAGCAGGGAAAATAAGCTTACAATCGGTGCTGAAGGCAGCAGAGCAAGTGAGGCAGCGCCCCGCAAAATCGCCGATGCGCCTGGAGTAAAGGTCGGTTCTTTCAAACTACCTTCTATATGCAGGGGCGCGCGCGCCGAAAAAAGACTCAGATCCTTAGGCTTAGGATCAATAATCAAATCTAGCTGTTCATTATTAAAATCAATCGACCCTTTACCCAAAAAAACAGTGTCAGGAGTATCCACAATGAAGCTGCTCACATCCATCACGCCATTTTTTGTCGGAAGATCTACAAAAGCACAATTAATCTTAGCATCGGTCTCATCACCGACTAACGCCACCAGTGTTTCTCCAATATCAAGCCCAGCAAGTTCGACCAATAGGTCATCAAACTGACCGCCCGTCATCAACAGCAACAAGCCGCCGTCTGCCGAGGCCAACATTTCTGCTACTGAGCCACCCTCAAACCAGAATGTTCCTTGCCCACCAACCAAACCCGCACTCTCATCGGCAATTTCAAAACGATTTAAAATTTCACTCAATCGAACATGACGTATTTCAGTTTCAATTTTGCTTTTAACCGGCTGTACTCTTGTGTCAATCTCAATGCGTGAATGCATACTCCCAGTGGCAACACCAAAATCCAGAGGAGCCAGTATTAAATGGCCATCATCAATGATGACCTGCATGACGAGATCATCCACTGGCAATTTTGATTCAACATGCTTACTGCGTAAAGTAATGTCGACATTAATATTTTTTAAACTCTCAAAATCAATAGGCTCTTTGGGAAATACGAATGGACTAGCTGCTTCTTTTTTGGCTTCTTTTTCCTGGGCCAAAGAAGCCGTTTCTCCAGGTCCGGTATCGGGAGCAAGACCGATGATGGGTCCAAAATCGTCTAAATCTATATTTTTTGAAGTGAGATCCGCTGCTATAAAAACCCGCTCCTCACCCAAAGTCACACTAATATCACCCGCAATGTCGCTATCACCCACTTGACCATCCAGTTTTTTTATTTGCCAAATATTTTCCTGGTCAGACAGTTCTCCTGTTAACTGATAAGGCGGCAAGTTGGGCAGCGGCAATCCAAACATTTGTGATAAATGTTCGGGATTGGGGCCTTGCACGGCAAAATGCAAATCTAAACCTTTAAATTGCAGCGGTTGCACCAAGGCACCTTCAACTTTGATTGTGGTTTTCCCAGCTTGCAAGTCTAAGGCTAATGGATACGGCACATTTTCTTTTCGAAGCACAACCAATGGACCAGCATTTAGTTGAATGATTAATGGGCACCCATTCAGTTTACCTTTGGCTTGTAATTCTGTCGATTCTTCACCACCAGCCTGTCCTTTAATGGTCGCAAAAGTTGCGGTCAACTCAGTATCTGTGGATACGTCGAGATAACCAAGGCGACCATCTTCAATCCGCAAACGCTCAATAATCGGAAAATCTGTTCTATCTTCCGGATCGGCTTCATCCTTTTGAATCTCCCAATTAGGCACACCTTCACTCGATTTTTCTAAAAGAATACGCGGTTTGGTAAAGGTTACTTCTGGAAGTACCACACGACCTTTGAGAAGCTCAATCAAGTCAACACGTAGATCAAGTGCTGCAAGCTCTAACATATTCGGGTGTTTACTCCATGCGGCATTTTCAAATTGAATCTGTTTAACACTTATGTGGGGTATCAGAGACCAGTTGACATTCAACTCACCATTAATGGTGAGTTGACGACCCGTTATTTCACTGATTTGTTGCGCGGCAATATCCCGCACCCAACTCCAATTCATTAATGAGATTAGCAATAAAAATAAGAGAGCCAGTGTGATAAACGCAATTGCAAACCATTTTACGATAACCATTTTTTTACCTATCTACATTTATTCGTTAGGGTACAAATCAAGCCATTTCATAAAACTAAATCTGAATTAATACTAATGTATGGAGCATGACACAAATAAATGTCCTTAAATAATTCTACGAGTAATTTAACCGAATTCTTCCGTTCAGTAATTAACATAAGTAATAACACTCATTTGAAAAGACCATTAATGTAATGCATAAATATTTGGGTTCTGAGCAGTTTGATTGCTAGAGATAAATATTTTATGAGATTTAGAGAGAACTATTTTGTTAGCTGCAGAGCAGCTCTACGAAAAAACACAATTAATTTTTGAGAGGAAAATAAATTATGGATTTACTACGTGAGACTTTTGCAAAAGCCCTTTTACTCAATCTCAGCATATTGATTAAAAAGAATTATATTTTCTGAAATTGGGATTTTTCAAAAGTCTCTACGTATAATATTAGCGATATTCATTCCACCGCTCGGTGTTTTTTTGCAAGAAGGCATTGGAAAGCATTTCTGGATCAATATATTGCTTACATTACTTGGCTATATTCCGGGTATTGTGCATGCAGTTTGGATCATTACCAAAAAATAGCGCTGGATCTATAGCGCCTTCGATTGAAATTGTTGGCAATTTTTTTCATATCAATTTTTAAAAAAAGAAATTTAAATGCATAAAATACAAATTGAACAGTCTAAAGATAAGCTAAACAAATTGGCTTGGCTATTAGATAGCACTTTTCGCATTCCAGGTACACAATTTCGATTTGGTCTGGACGGACTGATCGGCATGATTCCTGGAATTGGTGATGCTGCAGGTGCAATAATTTCAAGCCACATTCTGACACAAGCCGCACAGATGGGTGCGCCGAAGTCACTTCTCATAAAAATGGGCTTTAATATTGGGTTTGATGCGATTCTGGGAATAGTTCCTGTGATAGGAGATATCTCAGATTTCGTTTGGAAAGCCAACCAGCGAAACGTTCAGTTGCTTAATGATTACCTTGAACAACCGCAAAAAACTGTCACACATAGTCGTTTGTTTGTAGGCGTTCTAGGTTTCTTTGTGTTTGGCACAATAATCTTGATTGGCGCATTAAGCTTTCTATTGATGCGTTGGCTTTGGTTGTCCACCCAGGGAAGTTGAATACTGTAAAAACAATCCTAATTACCCCTAATATGCATCTGACATATAGAGGCACGCGGTATAGGCTGTGTACGGAGAACTACCCACGCTAATCGTGGCAACATTTCCTTCAGCCTATAACGTCGATTGAAGCGATATTGAAACGTTGCTAGATGTCTCTGCAAGTGGTGCGCAAAAAGTTTATACCGTTTGAGAAAATTCCCGAACTAGCGGAATCTGCCAGATAACGGTTAAAGGCGTTGGGTTATAAGAATGTCGAGGTGCATAGCGGCAGTGGTTATCATGGTTGGAAGGAGAAAGCCCTTTTGACGCCATCATCGTAACAGCCGCCGCCACGCATATTCCACAAAGCCTGGTTGATCAACTCAAACCCGGTGCACGCATGGTGATTCCAATTGGCTTGCCACAGATGTATCAAGAATTAATGCTGGTAGCAAAAGGCAAAGGTGGCACAACACATACGGATTCTGTTTTGGGTGTGTCTTTTGTGCCATTGGTTGTGGGGGATGAGGAGCCCAATTAGTCCGTACAATATTCAAATGCTGGTTGAATGGGTTTTAAATTGCAATGACTGAGGCTTTTGTTTGTTGTAACTAGAGCCTCCTCAGAAATTCAGTAAACATTGCGGGTACAGTTTGAACTTTCCCCTGAGACTTTGAAAACTATTTAAGCAGCATTTAAATATTAAAAAGCCATATTTATATCCGCACGTACAAAGCCAAATAAAAACCTTCAACAACACCATCAGGTTCA
>JAJFJH010000458.1 GCA_021774155.1 Nitrosomonas sp. | reverse complement strand
GATGACTAGCTACGCAATGAAAGTCGGTAAAACCCGGGTGACTGCTCAGTTGAATGTTAATAATTTATTCGATAAGGAATATTTCCCAAGTAGCATTGGATTTGGTCGCGAGCGTATTGTTGTGGGTATGCCACGGGTTTTTATGGGGTCGATTCGGGTTGAGTATTAGTCTGTATCGCTGATGATTGCGCTAGCAAGGATGGGTGTAACTTATCAAAACTTAATGCTATAGAAATTTAAATTCAGTAGCAGATGAGTTGCACCCATCCGCGAACTTAATTGTCGCTCCTTACAAAAAAATCTTGTATATTCATCATTATGAAAACAAATAGAGAGAAACGATGAAAGATTCCATTTTTGCGTGTATTTTTATGCTGCTGATCTACACTACCAGCAACGCAGGGACATTGGTGAATGACACCTGGTTGCCTAGTGGGTGCGGTGAAAAACCTGTTGCGCCGAGCATTGATGCCAGTAGTGTGGACGGATTCAATCGCAGTTTGGAAACAATCAGAGTGTGGCAGGAAAACGCCAATAAATATTATGCTTGTTTGGTAGAGGAGGCGAATGCCGATATTGCGTTGATTGCCGAAACAGCAAATGAAGCGCAGGAAAAATTCCAGGTGGAAGTCGATAAAATTAGTCAGGATGCCATCAAAATAAAAGCTGATTTAGATGGTAGTTGATGGGTTGCACTCATCCTACGCGAATTTTTATGCTTATCGCCTGGCAATCGTATCGTGAGTGTTGCCATTTTAATTTCTCCATTTAGAGTGATAGGCCAAAACACGACTGCCTGGTGCGATATCGAGGGCACCTCTAAAAATTCAGAGTTCGCCCAACCGCAACGCAGCTATTGGGATGAAATCTGGAGTTTTAGAGGTGCCCGTGAGGTTAGCCCGGTCTCCCACCGTGTGCAGATACGATGTTGAGAAATGCGCGCCGCGTTTTCGGTCCGAAAGTTTCAAAGCTGGGATTGGTCATTTCCCCATAGGACACCTTGAGTTTGGATATGCTGTCGTCGCGCAGTGTTTTTTGTATCGTCGGTATATCCAGCCCATAGATTTTAGCGGCATTGAGACCAAAAATACGTTGGCGCATCGCCTTAGTAATAGCGGGGTAACCGTATTGTTCCTGAAATTTTTTGCTGATTTGAAAACTGCGAAAAGCCAGGATCTGATCTTGTGGACTACCATACCAAAGTGCATCGGTACCCCAGCAGATACGTTCTGCACCAAAGTATTTAAGCAATTTTCCCATGAGGTGGGCGGCTTGGTCTGGCTTGCTCATACAATACCGCCATACGCTTCCAAGCTCAGCATAGAGATTGCCTTGGTTCGGACCAAAACCATTGTCTATATGCGCCTTGATGAGACGATCAACGCCTTGCGCAGTATCCGGTGTGTAGGGGCCTTCTTCAACGCCTGACTCAAATCCGGAGTGATAACAAATAAAGGTAACGTCTGGGTATAATTTTGCTGCTCGGGCAATATCGGCCGGATGTGAATACTTATACTCCATGCCGCCTAACGGTAAGCCGCGGTGCGCACAGATAATTTTAACTTTCAGATCACGCGCTTTTTCAATCATCGGTATGCCGTATTCAGGATCGTCCATGAAATAGCCGGACCCACTCGGCCCCCATTGCGGATAAATTTTCCATGCCGCCACATGGTATTCTTTTGCTTGCGTTTCCATGAATTCAAGTCCACCGGGTTCATTGGGCATGACACCGCCCTGAATCAGGATACGATGATTGGCCCCACTGGTAGCCGCTAGTTGGCGTGCTTCAGCAGCATATGCCATCGGTGTCGGGTTACTCTCGCGTCCACCCCAAAGTGCGGAGACTACCGAGACATCTGTATCACTATCGAGAAATACTTCTTTAATCATTTGCTCCGCTGAATAGCAATCAAATTGCCCGGCGTCGCATTGTCGTCGCTGCGCAAATACCTGATTGAGCACGTTGACCCAGCGTTGTCCAGATTGACCTTTAGCCCATTTTCCGGAAGGGTCAACGCAATGATTCTGGATGTCGAAAATAAATTCATTGCCACCAATGCTGGCTTGTGCCGCGGGCGGCTCATAGGCTGCTTCTTGCGCAATAGAAAAATAACCACCGACCTGGCCGGAACGCGCAAAAGCCTGGTTGAATGCCAGTAAGGTTGCAGCAGAACCAGCCAGCGTTTTTAGAAATGTGCGCCGGTTTTTATTGATGGCTTTGGCAGTCTGGTCGATAAATTCGTGCGCATGGTGATTGGCGGCTTGTTCGGCTGGAGACAATGGTAGTGGACAATATTCGGCATTGGTTGCTGAGTCAATTTTTATGGGTAGTCGCTCTCCTTCCGGATCAAAATCCATAAGGCACCTCTAAGAAATTGGAGAATGATTGAGATAACCATACTCTTCATGTTCAAGAATACCCCATTCGTAGCTCAAAGGTAAGCCAACAAGATCAAATTGGATGAGCTCCCTACCCTCATTAACCGGGGAATTTTCTTTTATGTGCGTCAATTTGTCACATTCCATAACACCTACAAATCACGGACAATTGGTTGGCTGCAACCTACTTATATAATTTAATACGCAAGTTACCGTGAAGTTTGTCTCACCGATTACACCAGAATCAGAAAAAGCCATCGCATCAAATAACCGTATTACTGGTATTGATAGTTTATATCGCGACCATCATAACTGGCTGTTCACCTGGCTGAGAAGAAAAATAGATTGTCAGCATCAGGCCGCAGATCTCACCCATGATACCTTTGCTCGTCTACTAACCTTGTCGCATCTACCACAAATGCACGAGCCCAGGGCTTATCTGGTCACTGTCGCTAAGCGTTTGCTCAGCAATCAACTCAAGAGGCATCAAATTGAACAAGCCTATCTGGCTGAACTGATACAGGAATCTAAATCCAGTGAGGGATCGCCCTCGCCCGAGCATTTGCTGTCCATCATCCAGATACTGGAAAAAATCAGTCTGGCGTTGGAAGGACTTGCCGAGAAACCACGTAGGGCTTTTCTATTGCACTATCTGGAAGGACAGACCCAAGCCGCTATTGCAGATCAGTTAGGTGTATCCGACCGAATGGTACGCAGATACCTGGTGCAGGCATTCGCGCACTGCTACCATTTTTGCGCTCAGGAATGATAACTTCTGGCATGGGCTCACAGCAACCGAAGCACACCGACACACCGTCCGCAGCGGTTATAAACCAAGCAGCTGAATGGTTGGTGCGTTTATCAGCAGATGAATTGACGCCTGCGGATCACACGACACTCATTGCTGAATTTGAACAGTGGCAACAAGTACATCCGCACCATGCTAAAGCAGCACAGGCAATGACGGGACTGATGCAGCAGACTAAGCAAGCATCAAAAACAGCTTGCCCGACTGCTGCACACGCCGCGATTGAAGCATCTTTGACGCATAGCGACAAACAAGGGCATGTCAGAAACCTAGCCAAGTCCTTGTTATTAGTGTTGGCGCTCAGTCTACCTGTCTGGCTCTTATTGCAACACATGCCACCCGCTTATTTACTGGCTGATGTACGCACAACGACCGGGGAATGGGCATTACACACACTGGCGGACAACAGTATTTTCACGCTCGGTAACAAGAGTGCCGCTAATTTTCATCTGGACCACCAGCAGCGTCAATTAGAACTGGTGCATGGTGAGGTGTTAGTCAATGTCGCCGCTGACCCTGACCGCCCTTTCCTGGTGCTTACCCGACACGGTCGCATTCGCGCACTCGGCACCCGCTTTATTGTCAGTTTGAACGATCAGACAACAACACTGACCATGCTGGAATCCCGCGCCACGGTGAGCATAGCTGCCGCAGCGATTGATCAAACCAGTCGTGATGCAAACGAAGTCATCGTCGATGCAGGACAGCGTGTCCACTTTACCGCCCAATGGATCAGCAACGTTGAAACTGTCGACACCTTCGAAATCGCCGATGCCTGGGAATCTCGCCATTTAATCGTGAAGAACCGCCCCTTGCCCGAAGTACTGGACGAGCTATCGCGTCATCGCACCGGACTGTTTCACTACGACCGTGAAGCACTTGAGGCGATGAAAGTCACCGCTGCATTGCCGCTGGATAATGTTGACAAAGCGCTGTACTTATTGAGTCGCAGTTTCCCCATCCAGGTACATCACGTGACATCCTGGTTGACCATCATTGAATCATCACACAGCAATGATGCGCAAAACTCACCTGACCGAGTATCTGTACTGGAATAATTTTTCTAAGTAGAGCCTCCTCAGAAATTCAGTAAACATTGCGGGTACAGTTTGAACTTTCCCCTGAGACTTAGAAAACCATTTAAGCGGCATCTAAACATTAAGAAGCCATATTTATATCCGCACGTACAAAGCCAAATAAAAACCTTCA
>JAJFJH010000457.1 GCA_021774155.1 Nitrosomonas sp. | reverse complement strand
CCTTCATCCAACAGTGATCGTTGTTCACGCTCTAAGCCCTGGGCGGATTCAAGTAGACCGCCTGACCCATTTAGTTCTCCCCGGCCTTCCCGCTCCAGTTTGCCTTTCTTAAGTTCTTGCTGCATCCATTCGCCGGATTTCTTCATGTCTTTCCGCAGAGATTCTATTTCGGATGGTGTCATCCGGAGCACTTTTTCTGATAAGTCCTGCTTCTCTTTAAGTAAGTTTTTCAAAGCCATAACTTAAACCCTCCTTCCATAGATTACTTATTGTTTCACCATGTTTCTCATTTACCAGCTTCACTTAATTACCCCAAGTAAAAAACGGCTCAACAACATGTTGAATCTGCAAACCGGCAATCAACCCGAAATAACGCGCATCAAAAGAATAGGAATTCATGTCGGACATGAGTAGATATTCTGAATCATCCAGCACTTTTTGATCCATACGATATTGCGGTAATTCAAGACCGCTTATCTGAGCGCTATTAGGCAGTAAATCATCATTAACCGTAATGCCTGCCGCATTAATAGAAACAGTATCCCCAGCTTGTGCAAAAACACGTTTCAGGATCATGCCATAACCGCCCGGACAGTTGCCTCTACCGATGGTGTGTCGCGCCATTGCCATATCAAAAACTTTGTCCTGTGGTGGGCAAAAAGAAACATACGCGCCCTTCCCCACCGGCTCATTTATGATCTTGTAAAAACCCACTGGAAAGCTTGGTGTATTGTTGTAATAAATACCAGTAGCACGAAAAACAAGTGCCGTTAGAAATATGCCAGCACTCACAAACAAAACAATTCCCGCCAGAATATTGAGCATCCTTTTCATGCTGCTTTGGTAATTTTGTCACTATGCGCCGGTGGAGGAACAGCAGCCCGCGCCGAGAATATAGCGTCTTCAAAATACAACGGTTGCTTACCATATATCGCCGGATAACCGGCCACATAAATAATCATGTCGCCAGGCTTGGTAATCCGACCATCAGCATCTTTCTCTGGTCCCGTCATACGTAGACAGTCATCAGGCGTTAGTAGCGGACGTTGTGTTTCTTGCATGGTGCGCGTGACATTGCCATGCATCACCCCTACCCGTCGACCACTGGTGGTAATCTGTTCCTTAATCACAGTGGCCTGTCCGGTAAGCTTCGATAAATGATCGGCTGTCTCAATACGATTAGGCGGAAAAGCGTTCTGAATATGACAATTGGACGTAATCGCTTCATCGTGGCCATACCCCGTTTCACGACTTTTAAGCTGGTTAATGTCCTGGCAGATCAAATAGGCTTTAATCCCGTAGCCCGCAATAAAAGCCAATGACTCTTGAAGAATTTCCAGTTTACCAAGACTTGGAAACTCATCGAGCATCAACAAAAGCCGGTGTTTATAATTCGCAACAGGCTGCCCATCTTTGAATTCAAGCTTGTCTGCCAGTATTCGTACAATCATATTGGCCAGTATTCGCACCAGTGGCCGCAAACGGGTCTTATCATTGGGCTGCGTCACAATGTATAAACTGACCGGACTATCACTATGCATTAAATCTTTAATACTAAAATCCGAGCGACCAATATTCTTTGCAACCAGTGGATCACGATACAAGGATAAATAGGATTTCGCCGTTGATAAGACTGACCCGCCTTCTTCATTGGGACGATCCATCATGTCCCGCGCGGTCGAGCCAATCACTGGATGATTCGCGCCATCAACATGTGCATAGGTCGCCATTTCCATCCATAGCTCACCAATGTCTCGTTCCGGATCAGAAAGCATGGCGTCAACCAAAGGCAATGTGGCTTTAATACCTTCATTAACTGACTTGTATAAAGCATGTAGTATCACACCAACAAGCAATGCCTGACTGGTCTTCTGCCAATGGTCATTTAATCCTTTTCCATCAGGATCAACAATTAAAGTGGCCAGGTTTTGCACATCCCCTACCTCCAAACCATCGTTCATCCTGATTTCATCCAACGGATTCCAACAAGCACTGCCTGTAGATGATGCAGGATCAAAACGAATCACTTTATTACCAGCATGCTCCTTACGCCAACCTGACGTGACAGACCACAATTCGCCTTTAAGGTCCGTAATAACCGCACTTTGCCCCCAAGAAAGTAATGTCGGAATGACAAGACCAACCCCTTTTCCTGAACGGGTTGGCGCATAACATAAAACATGTTCAGCACCATTATGCTTCAGGTAATGAGTGACACCTTTATCATCCTGCCAGGCACCAACATAGACATAATCATCTTGAGGTGTTTTCTTTTCAGACCATTTCTTAAAAAATGATGGTGTCGCAGGCAACAATCTTGCGGCCTGTATATCTTCTAGTTTTGCCCATCGTGCAGAGCCATGCAGATTCTTGTTAGGGCGTGATGAGTTGTCGGAAACCATCTTCATAATCAGCGTTAAAACCAATCCCGCGCCAGCAAACACAACCCCCACACTCGCAGACTGTTGAAAAAGATCAGGATATTGGGAATACCAATTATTACCCCACTCAAAAATCGACCAGGGCAAGTACACATGATTAAAGTGAGTGCCTAGCTGTGGTTGATATTGAAAGGTATACGCAAAGTATTGTGTTGCCGCCTGAACGCCGCCCAACAAAAATATGATCGCCATCACCTTAATAAGCCAGGATTTATTTTGACCTCCATTCTGAGCTAGAGGACTTCCGGTATTTGAGTCTGCATGGTTCATCTTGACCGCCCTTTTCGAGTTGACTTGATACTTCTTTTAAGATTTTTTTGTTTCAACAGGTTATATTTTCTAGCTGAATCATTCTTATCGCTACCACTTAAGTCT
>JAJFJH010000456.1 GCA_021774155.1 Nitrosomonas sp. | reverse complement strand
GGCAATGTCGATAAATACTGCTTTTTGACCAATCGGTACGGTGCGAAAACGACGAATCGACTTGCCTCTGCAGTGTACATCACGACTTCGACAAACCGAACACCTCCGTCGCCATTTATCTTCCTGTATTGAAACAATTACAATGCCCGCAATAAAACGCGTGCTTTGATAAAAATAACCAACTATGCCGAAGGCGTGATACAGCAAACTGGTGGACATATTGAAAAAGCCTCATTGTTAAAATCCAGAGACAATTTCAACCTTAAATCACTAGTGTCCCGTTAACTAGCGCTTGAATAAAAACTATGTTTTCTTTATTTAACAAGCAGATATAAATATTACCATCAACGAATATTTCACTTTAACTACCATATTTTGAGGCTGGTTTTGTGAAATGCGAAATTTTTTCTCCCTGGAATTATGGTAACTAATTGTAACTTATGAATTAGTTTTATGCGTTCCAAGTATAAGTTAACGGGACACTAATGACCTTAAATCTACTTTTTTCAACATTCTTTTTTACCGCAAAGTACGCACTTGCAGGATGAGCCATTGTCAAAGGATAAATAAGTATTGTGTCCCCATAATCCCCACAGAATTCCCAGAACCCCGAATCAATTGAATGAGACTGTTTGGAGTAGCATGAGAGATTAAGATTAAACTTCATATTCGATAGCCGTTAGATATAGAAGCTGATTTTTGTCATGGGATCCGTCAATTAACTAATATTTCAATAATACAGGACTATGATAATCTTGCGTTTTATAACATTTTGATTTGTTGATTGGATATTTATAATGATCACTCGCTTCAAAAAAATTGATTCTCTTTCACCATCTGATTTTGAGTTATTTGTGCGCGATGTGTTTGTTGCTGCAGGCTGGAGCGATGCTGTCATTACCAAAGTCGGACATGAATTTCAGCATGGAGATGGTGGTGTTGATATTTTTGCATATAAAAATAAGCGCAGATTTGCTATCGAAGTTAAACAAAGAGCAGCAGGAACAACTGTTGATGTTAAGTCCTTAAATCAGTTAGTCACAGGCGCGAAACTTGCCAATGTCACTAATATGATTTTAGTAACAAATTCTTATTTCACTTCTGAAGTAAAAATTCGAGCTTTAAGGCTCGGTGTCGAACTAACTGATCGTGATGGTTTGCAGGATTTATGGATCAAGAAACATTCTGAAATTGGGCGTGAGATTAAACCTAGAAAATATCAAGAGGCAGTTATCCAGGAGAGTTTTACACGCATTAACGAAGGAAAGAATCGCTTATTGATTGAAATGGCAACAGGTTTAGGTAAAACTTATACCGTTGCACATCTTCTTAAAAAGATATTGCAACAAAGTAATGTTAAGCGTGTGCTATTTTTGGCGCATCAAGTTGAAATTTTGTTGCAATCTGTAACTGCATTTAAAAACGTGTTTGGCATTGGCGCTTATTCATTTTCTGCATGCTTTGGTGGTGCAGACCCTGAGTATACTGATTTTGTGTTTGGTAGTTTTGACACGCTATTTAGCAAAATAGCTACGTTGGAAAAAGAAATATTTGATGTGGTGATTGTTGATGAAGCCCATCACACTCCAGCCATAACTTACGCCACTGTCGTCAACCATTTTCATCCTAAATTGCTTGTAGGTCTTACCGCAACGCCATTTCGTGAGGACAATAAAGATGTATTGGCCTTCTTTGGAGGTTCAGCAGGGCATGTGGGTAAATATGATTTAGCGTGGGCGCTGCGTCATAACAAGCTGGCTTTTCCGAAATATTTAGTTTTGTTGGATGACCTTGATCAATCGCGTATAGACCAACTGGATCGTGGTATGTCGATTAGCGACTTAGATCAACGTCTTTTTTTGCATAAAAAAGATGAGGAGGTTGTTCGTATAATAGAGAAAACCGTACAAGACAAACAAATTCCAAACCCAAAAGGTATTGTCTTTTGTCGCAGTATCAAACATATAAATCACCTCATTCAATTTTTCCCTCCAGGTAGCGCAACTTTTGTTCATTCAAAAATGAATGATCAACAACGCTGGCATAATATTCGTGATTTTCGGGAGGGCAATTACCGTTATATTTTAGTGCGCGATTTATTTAATGAAGGTGTCGATATTCCAGAAACTAACCTGCTGGTCTTTATGCGTTACACGGGGTCACATACGGTGTGGTTGCAACAATTAGGTAGAGGCTTGCGCAAAACACCAAACAAAGATTATGTTCATGTATTAGATTTTGTCGGCTCATTAGAACGCTTAAACGAAGTACATCAGCTTACTAAAAGAGTGAACAGCATTCAAATTGAAAAAGACAATTGGGAATCACCTCCACGCAATAAAAAGGGAACCGTACATAATTCATCGTTAGAAGTGAACTATAACCAGTCCGCGGCGCAAGTTTTACAGCTCATAGAAGAATTGCAGTATCGTTTAAAGTCACGAACGCAAGCCATTGAAGTATTGCAGAGATATTATGATGATTACAATAAAATCCCCTCGTTGAATGAAATAGAAAGCACCCTTTCTGACATCACTCTTGACCAAATCGCCACACACTTTGACTCATATTTCGGATATTTGGAAGCGGCATTAACCAAACAATATAATCAAGATTTATTTCGTACTCTGTGCATGGATTATGCTCAGAAGTTTTATCAGCAGAACCTGATCTGCCCATCTTTCAGAGCCATTAGCTTGGCTAATAAATATAATGGGTTGCTTGCTTGTTCTGAACCAGAAGTCAGGTATTTATTAGGTGGTGAAAGCGAATTGGAAGCCCGTTTATCAAAGACAATCAACTCGCATGACAATCAAGTTGTTGCAAATCTCATTGGGATAGAAGTATCCACAGATAGTGCAACACCAACCGAAATAAATTATGAATCATTACTCGTTGATAAATATTCAACTGTGATCAAAACGCGGCAAGACTTGTTAAGACTATCAGTCGAAGACAGAGCAGAAATTAAGCGAGTATTTAACTCGGAATTTAGGTTTTTCAGTCATCTGCAGAATAAAATAAAAAATAATTAAGAGAATAAGAGTAATTTTATGAGTGAAAATACCGAGATAAATATTTCAGAATACTATCATGTGTCTTTAACCAGTCTTACGCTTCCAGATAATTATGAAAAATTAATTAAGCGAATAAGGGTACTTAATGGTTTTAATAATTATTTAGGTGAAAAATTTATTGTTGAGACAGTTGGCGACATTGTAGAACTAGAACCCTATCAATTCTCAAAATGCCAAGGTGTTGGGAAACTATATGTGGACACGCTGATTGAATTTAAAAAAGTGTTGCCATTTATCTTAAACAAATTAAAACAAGAACCGAACTCTATTTTTGAAGAAGATATTTTTAAATCATTTGATAATTGCTACAACTTAGCAACACCAATAGATCAGCTTTCCTTATTTCCAAGATATCAAAAACTCATAAAAAGAATTTCAGCGGTAATAGATAATATCGAGACAGTTCAAGATATTATTAATATTGATATTCATGTTTTCTCAAAATTGCCTGCGGTGGGTAAATTGTATGTTGAATTGCTGCTTAATTTGCAAAGTGTGCTTTCAGCTACAGATACTAATAATAATGAAATAACCGTAAAAATCGAATTACCAAATCAAGAGGTTCTTTCAAAACTTTATGTGAATTATAGTTTTTTAAGCAAGGCAGAAATTAAACTATTAAAAAAGCTAAAAAAATATTATGGCAAAAATGGTGATGTTTGCAACGTGAACATGCTATTAAATCTTGATAAAGTTGATTTGGCAAAACAAATAGGGTTTGGCGCTTCATTTTTAATATCGTTAAGCAATTTACAAAATAAGATAAGAAATGAACTCGGTGCGTTACCCGAGAACATAGCAGAACACACTATAAAACAGAGAGGTCTGTTTATCTCGAGGGAGATTGCTTTTGTTGAATTCAATGAAATTGATAATATCCTAATAGAAGATGTTGAAGGCTATTTGTGGAAATTAGATGAAATGGAGATTGACATTGCACTTTCACGTTGGGGGTTTAATCAAAAAAATGAAACACTTGAAGAAGTTGGAGGTCGCTATGGTTGTACAAGAGAAAGAGTCCGACAACTTGAGAAGCTTATCAATACCAATTTCCATTTAAGTCTTAGAATACAACCCAAAGTGTTATGGGCAAATATTCGTGAAAAAATGACCGAAAATTTAATAGCATTGCTACCAAACTTAGCCCAATGTTTTGAATCCGATAATTTATTTTACGCATTTATCGAATTATGCTGCCAAGTTAAAAAAAACAGTATTTGTGAAATAATGTTTACGACAATTGACATTAAAATTATTAACTCAATAATTTGTAATAATCCATCTCCTATTGCGCATGAAATAGTTATTGGTGAATTAATGTCGAGCTACGGTTACAGTAAAGCCGCAGCAATTAATGGCATTAAGCAACTTGTAGAAAACGGTAAATTAGAAGCAACTGAACAAGGTATTTATCCTAAGAAGCTTGGTCGAGCACAAGCCGTTGCACATACTTTAGCTTTTTATCCTGCGGGATTGCCTTGGAAAGACATTGCCAGGATAGTGAATAAAAAATGCTATTCATCAACAAAAATGGATGAAACAAGATCAACTCATGGATTCAATGATTCTGAGTATATTTATTTATGTGGTAAGGGGACTTATCGAAACTTGATATTTCTAGACCTTGAGCAGTTTAATGTTCCCGAAATTATGCAACACTTGTTTGATTATTTTAAACAAAAACAAGTGTCAGTTTTGCACTTACACGATTATTTTTTTCAAAGTAAAGCCAATCGGAGCGAGATAGAATATTTCACTTTACGCCATTTAGTCAGAGAATACGGCGAAAATTACGGGTTATATTTTAAGGGTAAGTCAGGCACAGATAGCGTGAGCCTTAATTCTGATGTAAAGCTTATTACCCAAACTGATGTCATTATGAAGGTACTTAATGAATCAAAAGTTGCCATGACAAAACAAGAAATAGCTGAGCGACTTAAAAGCAAAAGTGTGTGCCATGCCCATTTTTATATCAATACTTTGATGGAAGAGGGAAAAGTAGTTCGTGTTGATCCAGTGGTTTATACAACCACTGAAAAAGCTTTTGTCAATATGGATACCAAAGCCATTATGGAAGTTATCAGAGATATTATGAGTAGCTCAAATATTATTGTTGAATCGGATGTTTTTCGTGAATATGTCAATATGGAACTTAATTTAAGTTATTCAAAATATATTTACGCCTCATTAGTCAAAATACAAATTAAAGAATTGGCTTGGTATCGCAATAGCAGTTTATTCAGCAAAGAATCGATACCTTATAAAAATTTGATGGAGTTTTGCAAACAACTTTGTAATCCAAATATTTCTAATAACGAAAATATAAAAATACTTCAGCAAGCGTTATGGATAACTGATGCAGTGGCGATTAAGGCTGTCTATCAGTGGAAAAGAGGCAGCTCTGAATCTGTATAGCTGGCATTAATTGGTCGTTCTGGTAATGACCTTGTTCTTTTTGTCATCGGCACAACCGACACGCTTACTATCCAGAATTACCTGGAAAATGACGGTATCACGCCCTTCTCAGTTGAACAAATCAGGTTCAATGAAGATGATATCGTTTGGGATTTAGCAACAATCCAGACAATACTAGACGGCAACCGTGTCCCAGCATTATCAGTCGCGCTTCCAGACCAGGAAGCAACAGAAGGAAGTGCTTTCAGCTACACCATGGATGTCAATGCATTTACCGATCCAGATGCAGGTGACATGCTTTCTTACAGTGCAACGCTGGCCGATGGCAGCCCTTTACCGTCATGGCTCAGTTTTGATGCTGAAACACTTATATTTAGCGGTATACCAGAGATATCCGGCGCTCTCAGCATACGTGTGACAGCAAAAGATTCAGGTGATCTGACGGTATCGGACGTTTTTGATATCGACGTAAGTAGAGCTTACTCATAAACTATAACTTATTGTTTCATAATGTGATAAATAATTATTTAATTGTTTTTATGCAAGGTTTTTACAGGAATGCATGCAAAAACCTTGCATCTGCCTCAAACAAAATTATCTAAATATGAACTAAT
>JAJFJH010000455.1 GCA_021774155.1 Nitrosomonas sp. | reverse complement strand
GAATTTGATGAGCTGATGTTTGAATCAATGGCGTTGGTTTCATTTATTCAAATCTTTCCAAAAGCTTCAGAACAATTATCAGGGCTGCATGCGAGTCAGGTATCAGGGCTGTATTTTGTGACGCAACGTGTGGTTGATTGCTTAGAAAAATCTAAGCCCATGATTGATGCATCTTTGAAAATAGAAGAGTTTGCTTCTGATGGTTCCAGCAAGACAGGGGAACAACCAAAATGTACAGATTCAACAGTAAGTTATATCAATTTAATTATTCGGGATTTAGAAACGCTTTACCCCCGTTTCATCCGACCTAGTGACCAAGACTGTGAAAGCGATTTATTCAGTGATCCTGAAAGTCTTAAGGATGCGGTTGTTAGTGTCCGTGATTCAAGTTTGCAATTAAGTGAAGATATGCCGGTTGAGTCTGATCTGGCAATGGATGCGAGACTAGCCGCTGATCAGTTGGGTTTTCTAATCAGATTGATGGATTCCAAATTTAAATTCCAAAAAAGTGATTTGATTGCAGTCGGTCAGGTTGTTGATGAGTGCATGAACCTCTTTACTCAGATACGAGGAGGTTATCTTGCCGAAAATAGCCTTAATTAAAAAGGTCGCCACTATTGCTCTGGGTGCCATTGATAGTGTTTTAGGTCATTGGTTGCCCGGTGGTCGTCGTGAGGGTCATGAGTACCAACCATTGAACCCATTGAGGGCAGACGACAAACCAGGATCGTTCTCGATTAATACAAACACGGGTGCATGGTCTGAGTTTGCCACAGATGATAAGGGTGGTGATTTGGTGGCCTTGGTTGCGTATTTAGAGAATTGCACTCAAGGCCAAGCAGCTGAACGATTGGCTGACTTTCTGGGTATAGATCTAGAAAAAAGCAACACACCAGGACGCGCCACAAGCAAACCAAAAGGATCGGGTAAGGCTAATCCATCACCCGCCACGAATGAACTCAATCGTGGCAGTGTAGATGATGGTTGGCAATGTGTCATGCCTGTACCCGACGACGCACCCAAACCACCAGTTGCCATTCACGCAATGGTAAACCATCACAGCGTTATGCCTATCTTTCAACAGATGGACGGGTGAATTTCTACCATGATCGATATGAAGCAAAACTAGGGAAGCGTAAGCAGTTCGCCCCAATAACACTGTGGCGCAAAGATAGCTGTTATCAATGGCAATTCAAAGCGCCACCGGAACTACGCCCGCTTTATGGTCTGCCAGGATTGGTTACTTTTCCTGATGCAAAAGTCTGGTTCGTTGAGGGTGAGAAAGCCGCCAAATCTCTGCACAAACTGTTACCAGAACACCCAATTTTGTGCTGGCAAGGTGGCTGTCAGGCGGTGAGTAAGTCGGACTATTCCCCGTTAAAAGATCGATCTTGTGTGGTGTTTCCTGACAATGATCTACCAGGCAAAAAAGCCAGTTATGATTTAGCTAAACGGCTAAAAGCTGCGGGTGCTGCTTCGGTTGTTTTAGTGGACATCGATAAGCTGAATCTAAGAGCAGATTGGGACGGTGAAGGTAATACCAAAACAGCAACACTGATAGATGGTGAACCCTTGGCCGTTGGTGATGATGCGGCTGATCTAGTG
The DNA here is from genome assembly GCA_021774155.1 of Nitrosomonas sp. Taxonomy (GTDB): domain Bacteria; phylum Pseudomonadota; class Gammaproteobacteria; order Burkholderiales; family Nitrosomonadaceae; genus Nitrosomonas. The sequence continues at coordinate 3,635 of JAJFJH010000455.1, read as the reverse complement.
CTTCGTGGTTGGCAGGTGGAACACTTTGCTTTGCTCTTAAATCGTGATGGGGTGCTGATTAAACCTGAGGCCTTGATGAAGAAATCAAAGCAAGCCACCATAACCAATAAACCTGAATCAGATACACCGCAGCGCGGCTTTGAATTATTTGATGATGGTGTATGTTTCCTGGAGCCAACTAAGGATAGTAAGTTTCGTCTTCGTAGGATATGCGGACGCTTGGAGGTGTTGGCGCAAGCACGTACCGCAGACGGTAAAGAGTGGGGAAAGTTGGTTGCGTTTTCTGATCCTGATAACCGAAAGAAACAACTTGTCATACCGATGCGGCATTTTAATGGCGATGGATTAGCGGCCACTTCTGAGTTACTTGCCGAAGGTTTGAAAATTGCCCCTAAAGGTAGGCAGTTGGTTATTGAATATTTGCAAACAACTGACACAGAAAAACGCGCCCGAACTACAAACTGTACCGGCTGGCACGGTGAGGCGGATGAAATGACCTTTGTATTGCCTGATGCGGCCATAGGTTCTGGTGGTGAGGATTGGCTTTATTCTAATCAATTGCCAGATGCTAATTCCTATAAGCAGCGTGGTACATTAAAGCAATGGCAAGAAAAAGTTTCTGCTTTGTGTGCGGGTAATAGTCGTCTGGTGTTTGCTGCATCCACGGCCTTTGCTTCTCCCTTACTTCATTTAGTCAATGCTGAGTCAGGTGGATTTCATTATCGTGGTGGTTCATCAAGTGGTAAGTCAAGCGCGTTATTTGTTGCAGCTTCCATTTGTGGAGGAAAGAATTATTTGCAGCGATGGCGTGGCACTAATAACGGTATCGAAGCATTAGCGCAATCACGATCAGATGCTTTGTTGATATTGGATGAGATAAAACAAATTGACGGAAAGATAGCCGCTGAAGCCGCGTACATGCTTGGCAACGGTTGCGGAAAGATTAGAGCCAATGCAGGTGGTGGCGCGCGTAACCATGCAACTTGGCGGCTGTTGTTTTTATCATCCGGTGAATTAAGCTTAGCGCAACATGTGGCTGAAGCGGGTAAACGTATTCATGCAGGTGCAGAGATTAGGCTTTGTGATGTTCCGGCTGATGCTGGGGCGGGTATGGGTGCGTTTGAGAATATCCACGGCTTTGATTCACCCGACAAGTTTTCTGATGAACTGGTTGCCAATGCCGCCAAATACTATGGCGTGGCGTTCATTGAGTTTATCAAGTGCGTATTGGCCAAACGTGAAGCGATTGCGCCAATGGTGCGGGAATGTGAGACGGTATTTACTAAAGCCACACTGACAGACAAGGCTAGTGGACAGGCTAGGCGTGTCGCTTCTCGTTTTGCATTGGTGGCGGCTGGTGGTGAGTTGGCAACTGAGTGGGGAATAACGGGATGGGAACGGGGTGAGGCAATAAAGGCGGCCAGAGATTGTTTTAAATCGTGGCTGTCTGGATTTGGTGGGGAAGGCAACCAAGAAGAACGGGCAATGATTCGGCAAGTCATCCATTTTATTGAACTGAACTCAGAGGGGCGGTTTGCCGACATTAAACGATCTGTTGTAACTGATGATCATGCGCCCAAGATACTTAGCAAGGCGGGGTTTCGTAAACACACTGGTATAGGTGAAGAGACCACAACTGAATTCTATATTTTGCCTGAGGTATTCAAGACTGAAGTCTGTAAGGGTTTTGATTATCGACAGGTTGCACGCGTGTTAATTGATAAAGGTTTTATGCGTGGAGATGGTAAACATTTACAGCCAAAAGTCACGTTGCCTGGGGAAGGTTGTATAAGGGTATTTCATGTGCTGCCAACGATCAGGAGTTATGAAAATGATTGATTGGGTCGCATTAATTGGGGAGACTAAAACAGATGAAGAGGCCGATAATTGCCCGGAAAGTGGGGAGCTTCCCCACACTTTGGGGAGCGATTCTGAGAAAGTGGGGAAGCCGAAAACTAACAACGATAAGGGTCTTAAGGAAATTTCCCCACTTTCCCCACTTTCCCCACTGCTTTTTGAAGGGATCGGAAATAGACAAGAAAATAATTCATCCCGTGAAGGGGTGTCTTCAGATAATTTCCGCGACGCAAAAACGTATTCAGTGAATCCAATTGCAATATGCTTGTTGCTGACATGTTGTAATAAAGCAACGGTAAATAAGGAAGAAACTCTCGGAGCAATTATGAAGCTTCAAACCATTCCACAACCTGAACAAATCAGATCATGGGCAATCCTCTGTCATGATTATGGTATTGACCCTTTCAGCATCATCTACCCATTCACTCAGTCACCAGGAAAAGGAACTGACTGCCAAGGCTGCCAGCATTTCGACATGCAATTGATTCAAAAACCAAACGAACGTAAACAATACCACTGGACTTGTAATAAAAGCCATTCAACACTTGAAGCACATTCTGTAGGAGGACGCACATTGATCGCCCCCGCTGAATGTAAAGATTACTCACCAGCATGACCGGGGCGGGTTAGAAGTTTACGTCTTTCCGTCCCTAGACCGTCTGTCTATAACTGCATGCAGAGCCGCGTAATTCTATAGGGGGGTCAAATGGATTTGGTGGCGTACAGAGATAAGGGGGCGGTCAAAAGGTCTACAGGCTTTTTCTCCTAGACCGTCTGTCTAGTCAAATTTTTGTGTGCGGGAATTATGGAGGGGGGGTATACCGCTTTTCGATAATGAAGAAACTCTCAAAAAAGGGGGAGGCACCAACAGAAAAAGTGTGGTAACTAATGTGGTAACTTTTAAAGTTGTAAATATAATATTACATACATTCAATATGTTGTGTACTCAATGTGAATGACACCGCCCCGCCAATCGTATAATGATTATAAGGATTTGGGCGAACTGTTTAACGGTTGCCCAACATCTTACCCATCATAAAAAAAATGAATGGAAAGCAAATATTACTCAATTAGAGACTAATTATTTGTTAACCAATCAAACAAAATCCAATTTCTTCTTCCACTCATATTGCTATGCATAAATGCTTAGCTATCCATCAATCGTGTATGCACCCAATGCACATTTAGCATATGGTATATCATCATCCAGTGTGAAACTTGTAAAATATAGTGTATTAGCTTAAATCTGATCTGGCATTGCGCTTAATTACTGATGTTATTTTGTAGCCCTGTATGGAATTAAGGCATAAAAAACTCGCCGGAAGCGAACTAAGGTTATGTGAAATTCAAGGTGTTGGTAACAATTCAAATTAATATGCAAAAAATAGCAAAGTAAGCAGAACCAACGCTGTTACTACCCATTTCCAATTTTCCACCAAAAACACTTTTGTAGAATATATCGGATTAACTTCTACAATAATTTCTCTCTCAAAGACTGGGTGACTTATATGATTTTGTGATGATTCTATTTTAATCTGTAAAGTAGCAATAAGCTGTAAAACCTGTTTTCCTTTTTTTTCGGGTGTAACATCCCATGCCCACTCTGTTATTCCTTTCTTAGAAACAATCTGCTCTTCTTCGCTTAAGCTGACAATATTAAAATCACCCCCGCTTAATTTTAGTTTTATAACTTCATAGATTCTAATCTTTTCAATTTGTGGTATCCCACGCCCTCTCAAAGCTTTATTTAATTCTACTTCTATGTCTTGAGTTACTCT
>JAJFJH010000454.1 GCA_021774155.1 Nitrosomonas sp. | reverse complement strand
ACATGACGGGAAACTCCAGGGAGAAAACCCCAGTTTGCCAAAAAAATCACTTTCAAGTCGGTGACACCCTTAAACATACTATTCCTTATTACAGATCAATCTGTTATATAACTATTTAGGTGGAATTGCCGGACACTACTGAAGCTCTTTATTAATACAGGACTTAGCGGAGAAAACCCATCAATAGTGAATAAAGTGTTTAAGACGGAGCTTTGGGGGCGTATATTTAATTCCAGAAAGACAGCTGATGTGTCTTCAGAATTCTCTAAGGTACTGGATGCAGGAACTGAAGCCTTTGTTGCGAATGTATCTTGCTATCGAATTCCCTTAACCCCATTTACCCTTCCCATCTTTAGGACCGATTAGTGCACTAATACCTCCGGATAGAATGGTCTTTTTTACTTCCGTAAGTGCGGCAGAGTCAGTTTTAAATGAGTCCTTCCAAACAGTGGAATTACCGTACTCATCTACCGTTTCTAATATCCACCCACCTTCTTCATCCTCGTAGATATCAATCTGAATAGTTTTCCCGCCGCTTGATATTTCTTGGCATAAATGTGACATTTTTATTTCATATTCATCATTCATTGACTTGTTATTTTTTATTAGGGCAATCGGTTTTAGTGCAGTCAGCATAAAGTGACAGTGAGTGTTCATGGAGCGTGAAGCCGCGATCTTTGGCAACTTTTATCTGGCGTTTTTCGATCTCTGCATCATAAAATTCTTCGACACGCCCACATTGTAGGCAGACTAAGTGATCATGATGGCCGTCACTCCTTAACTCAAACACGGCTTTACCGCCTTCAAAGTGCTGGCGCTCTAGCAATCCCGCTTGTTCAAACTGAGTTAAGACACGGTACACGGTTGCTAACCCTATGTCTTCACCTTCATTGATGAGAATTTTGTAAACATCTTCTGCAGATAAGTGGCGTATTTCGCTATTTTCAAACAGATTTAGAATTTTTAGTCGTGGTAGGGTGGTTTTTAAACCAATGGTCTTGAGACTGATGTTTTTCAAGCTGTCTGAGTTATCCATAGTTTTGTTTGTCTAATAAAATTTTAAAGGATCTTGCTGTATCATATAGCGCTAACTCTGCTTTGGAAATACTTGCTGTCAATAATATATATGCGCATCATCATACTTACGTTACTTGCTTCGTTAATGCTCTCAGGATGTTCACTTATGCCATCAATACTTTATCGTATTGAAATACAGCAGGGTAACGTCGTTACACAAGAAATGTTGGATAAACTCAAGCCTGATATGACTAAGTCGCAAGTGCGCTTTGTGATGGGTACCCCACTGATTGTAGACACATTTCGAGATAATCGCTGGGATTATTTTTATATTCTCCATGATAAAGGCAAGCTGATTGATAAGCAAAAGTTAACCATCTTTTTTGAGGAAGACAGATTAACATATATTGAGAATTATTCGACGGTTGATGCGGGTGTTGAGTAGATTTTCTCATGAATAGTTACACACAGGAATAAAATGACAACTTTAAACATTGCGATTGCGGGAAGTGCTGGTCGTATGGGACGTGCGTTACTGGAGGTTGTGACGCAAGCGTCAGATATGCAGCTTTCTGTCGCACTTGAACGTGCGGGAAGTCCCTATGCTGACAAAGACGCTGGTGAGTTAATTGGCGCGACGACGGGGGTGACGGTAGTGAGTGATTTTGCTGCGGTTTTACCTGCAAGTAATACCTTGATTGATTTCACTCGCCCTGAAGCAACACTTGCCCATCTTGAAGTATGTCGTTCAGCTGGGGTGAAAATGGTGATCGGAACAACGGGGTTTTCTTCGGAAGAAAAGGCCGTGCTCAAGGCCGCATCAGAAGATATTGCGATTGTCTTTGCACCGAACATGAGTGTCGGTGTGAATGTCACGTTTAAATTGTTGGAAGTGGCTGCCAAGGTGTTAAACGAAGGTTATGACATTGAAATTATCGAGTCGCATCACCGCCATAAGATTGACGCCCCTTCGGGTACGGCGTTGCGTATGGGTGAAGTAATCGCCGATGCACTGGATAGAAATTTAGAAAAAGTAGCGATATATGGGCGTGAAGGGGTGACTGGTGAGCGTAAATCAGAAACTATTGGTTTTTCAACCATTCGTGCGGGTGATATTGTTGGTGAACATATGGCTATGTTTGCTGGTACGGGTGAACGTATTGAGATCTCACACAAAGCCACTAGCCGTATGACCTTTGCTATGGGTGCATTACGTGCGGTGCGTTACCTGATAGATAAACCGAATGGATTATTTGATATGCAAGATGTACTTGGGTTACGCTAAGCGGACATTGCTTTCATAGGCGTTGATGCAATATGCCCATTTATGCGATTGGTGATTTACAAGGTTGCTATCAATCCTTCCGGCAACTACTAGACCTTGTTCAGTTTGATCCTTCAAGTGACCAGTTATGGTTGGTGGGGGATATTGTTAATCGTGGGCCAGATTCTCTCGCGTTACTGCGTTTTCTCAAACAAGCCGGCGATTCAACAAAAATAGTATTGGGTAATCATGATTTGCATCTGCTGATGGTTGCGGAGGGATTCGCTAAAATGACGGCTGGAGATACCTTACAGGCTATTCTGGATGCGCCTGACCGTGATGAGTTGTTGCATTGGTTACGGCATCAATCGCTTTTACATACCGAAGGTGATTTCGTTATGGTCCATGCGGGGTTGTTACCCGCATGGACGATCAAACAAGCGCGGCAGTTAGCCAAGGAAGTTGAAGTTGCGTTACGGCAAGAGAATTTTCATGAAGTTTTTGCCAGTTTGTACGGTAACAAACCCAATTATTGGCACGATAGTCTGACTAGCTACGAGCGTCTACGCTTGATTGTTAATGCCATGACACGGATGCGTGTGTGCACAACCGACGGGCATATTGATTTTACCTATAAGGGTAAGGAAACGCATGTTCCAACGGGGTATATGCCATGGTTTGACGTGCCAAATCGTGCTAGTGAACATGCAACCATTGTATGTGGTCATTGGTCGGCATTGGGTTTGAAGGTGAGAGATAACTTAATTGCTCTGGATACAGGTTGTTTATGGGGAGGGAAGTTGACGGCTATTCGGCTGGGCGACCGGAAAATTTTTCAGGTTCCCTGTGCGCGACAGTAATTGATAACGTGTCGGCAATGGCATGCTCAGACAAGCGTGCTAATTCACGGCGGTTTTTTCCGATGGTGTCGATGGGATCAATAAAGGTTAATTCGACATCAATTTGTGGCTGACTTAGTATTTTCTGGAGTGATATTGCGAGAGAGGAGTCGATATATGCCGCTTCTCGGCTAATCTTCCCGTCAACATTCCGATAACAAATGGCCACGGGATACAACTGCGTATCCGCTGTTAATGCAGATTGCAATAACGATGCATGGAAATGATTAAGAATAGTTCCATCACACGTTGTACCTTCTGGAAACACGGTTACGCGATCACCTTTTGACATTGCTTCACTAATATTTTTGTTAATGCGTAAGGTGTCACTACGTTTTGCGCGTTCAATAAACAGAGTGCCTGCATTTTTGCTTAAAAAGCCCAGCACGGGCCAGCTCCTAATTTCAGCTTTTGCTACAAAACGCGTGGGACAAGCAGCCATTAATATACAAACATCTAGCCACGAGATATGATTCGCTGCAAACATGACGCGCTGGTCTTCAGGCGTTGGAATCTTGCCACGACAGTGGAGTTTGATGTTAAGTGTTTCGAGTAACCCATTCGCCCATTTTTTCATCATGCGTCGTTGTGTCGACTGGGAAAAATAGGGGTAAGCCAACGATTGAATGAGTCCTGAAATAACCTGGAGTATCAAATGAGTGCAGCGGAAAATGCGCAGTAGTTGGCTGGTTGGAGTGATACGTGACATAGGTAGATACTTGTGATGGTTTATTTTATGCGCTAATTAGACCGTAACACGTGGTGAATGACAAGCGTGTGTTAAATGTTGAGTTGATGGTGAGACTTTAGAAAGGCTAACACTTGCATAGCTAAATTATCGGCCAAACAATCAAATTCATTCATCTTATTATTTTTCATGCCGCGTAGCCAAGTCAGCTGGCGCTTTGCTAATTGGCGCGTGGCGGCAATGCCCATTTCACGCATTTCTGGCTGTTTAATTTCATTATTCAAAAACATCAGAACCTGACGGTAACCGACACAGCGCATAGCGGGAGTGTCGGCGTTGACATTAAATTGCTCACGGATAGATTGAACTTCGGTTATCAAACCCGCATTGAGCATGGCGTCGAAACGATTTGCAATGCGATGGTGTAACGCTTTCCGGTCACCGGGGATGAGCGCAATATGGGTGGTTTGGAAAGGGAAGTCAGCATTATTGGGTTGATCGAGCAATGCCGACATGGGCTTATTGGCGAGATAGCAAACTTCCAATGCACGTTGAATTCGTTGGCTGTCGTTAGGTTGCAAGCGCGCAGCAGTAATCGGATCAAATGTGTTGAGCTTCATATGCATGGCTGACCAACCGAGATTTTTAGCTTCTTCGTCAATCTGCTTACGTATCGCTTCATCTGCCGCAGGCAGCGCTGAGAGTCCATCGAATAATGCGCGGTAATAGAGCATTGTGCCACCAACGAGTAATGGTATTTTTCCACGTTCGGTGATCTGGTGCATGGCGTCCAACGCATCATTACGAAATTGTGCGGCTGAGTAGCGTTCAGTCGGGTCAATCAGGTCAATTAAATGGTGTGGCACGGAGGCTAATGTGACGGCATCGGGCTTAGCTGTGCCAATATCCATATGGCGGTACACCTGTGCTGAATCAACACTGATAATTTCAACTGGATAATGTTTAGCCACTTCCATCGCGATTCTGCTCTTACCACTGGTAGTTGGCCCCATGATGGCAATGGCTGGTGCTAATTGGTTGGAATTCGGTATTTTATTTGATGACACTTGCATTAGTGTTCGCTTTAGTTGTTTTTAGAAAATAAGAATAGGATAATTAGTATAATTAGGCGAAGAATCGGGGCTTTAATAAACTTCGCAAAATTTAACTTTTAGTAGGAATAAATCATTGAACATTATCGCTGGCGTACTACTACTTCTTATAATTTATAACCTTGGCTCTGCACTGTATTACATGATTAAGGATAAGGGTCAAACTTCTCGCATGGCAAAATCACTCAGTTATCGGGTTGGATTTTCGATTCTACTGTTTATCATCATGATGGCTGTCGCTCGGTATGAGATGTTAACAAATTAACGTGTTTATTGGTGATTAACGGCCACATCACACCCTGCAATGAAATTGACTAAAGATGTGGTGATAATCGGTGCGGGTGCCGCGGGTATGATGTGTGCTATTGAAGCAGGAAAGCGAGGCCGCTCGGTTTTATTGATTGATCACGCTGCAAAACTTGCTGAAAAAATCCGTATTTCAGGTGGTGGACGCTGTAATTTCACCAACCTTCACACAAAACCTGAGAACTTCTTTTCTAATAACCCGCATTTTTGTCGCTCGGCACTGGCGCGTTTTACACCGCAAGATTTTATTGCGTTAATAGAAAAGTACGGTATACGCTATCACGAGAAGAAACTAGGCCAGTTGTTTTGTGATGACAGTGCTCAACAAATCATCAATATGTTGCGCAAAGAATGTGATGCGGCGGAAGTGGCATGGCAAATGCATGTAAAAGTTGAAAGCGTCAGCCATGTTTGTATCAACGATGAAGCCGAAAAGCAGTTTGTCATTAAAACAAACCGCAACACCGTCATCTCCCAATCAGTTGTCATCGCAACCGGCGGCCTATCCATTCCACAAATTGGCGCTAGCTCCTTTGGCTACCAGATCGCTGAACAGTTTGGTTTGACTGTTACACCACTGCGTCCTGCTTTAGTAGGTCTTACTTTTGCACCACAAGACTTTAATGCGTTTATAGATATTTCAGGGGTGGCGATTGATGCTGTTGTGAGCTGCAATGGAGCATCTTTCCGTGAAAACATCTTGTTCACCCATCGTGGCTTAAGCGGCCCAGCCATTTTGCAAATATCCTCGTATTGGCGACCCAATGAAACCATCCACATCAACTTGCTACCACAGTATGATGTGGTTAACTTGCTTTTAGAACATAGGCGTAGTGCGCAATTATTATCTAGTTTGCTCACTGAATATTTACCCAAACGTTTCATGCAAGCCTGGGTTAAATCATTACCTATGACCGCGATTAAACCCATGAAGCAATATCATGACAATGAATTGCAACAAATGTCGCAAAGATTAACCGATTGGCAAATCATTCCCAGTGGCACGGTGGGTTACAAAAAGGCAGAAGTGACACAAGGTGGGGTGGATACAAGCCAGTTGTCTTCTAAAACAATGCAAGTAAAACAAGTGCCCGGTCTTTACTTTATAGGTGAAGTCGTTGATGTTACCGGTCATTTAGGTGGTTTTAATTTTCAGTGGGCATGGTCATCCGGTCATGCGGCTGGACAGTATGTTTGAGTTAAATGTTGTTGCAAATTTTGTTAATAGTTGGCCATTACCTGTAACTTGTACCTCAATTTGAAAGATTTTATCTCGTCATCCATTTGACCCAGAATTAATCGGTGCTGAATTGCCCCGTGTTCACAGGTGATTCTATTTCTTGAGAGGATAGAGTAATGAATAGACAAGTCAGGTATTCACTGGAAGTTTAGGAGCGAGTGTTCGGTTTGTTTATAAATCAAAGGTATTATGGTTCTCATTGGGCGGCGATGGTATCGATAGTATTTAAGATAAGTTGCACGTCGGAGACTTTGATTAGCTGGGCGCACCAATCAGAAACTAACCAGGGTATTCGAAGCGGGATGTCAAGGTTGGATCGTGATCGACTTAAGGATCTGGAGCGTGAAACCCGGGAATTAAAGCGGACCAACGAGATATTGTGTAAGGCTTCAGCTTATTTAGCCCTGCTAATTAGGTCATGGCCAAAGTTGCAAGTTGCGATCATCTGGATGAAGTACGGAAATATCGACCTGAATGATGTTTTTTGTCAGAACCTGATTCACTTGTTTGGCTCAACAAGTTATGTGCATACTTATTTTACCAATCATGGTTGAACCAGACCGGACCGTATCGCTTAGAAGTTAACGGTACAGTAGTGAAATTCAATAGCCATGTTTTGTACTTTACTGCATTTGCTATAGCTATTCAAAGTTAGAATTATATTAGCTTAGTTCAAACTTTGTTGAGAAATAGATAAACTTTTTAATCGAGTCATTCAGTTTATGTTCAGGTTAGCAGTGTTTTAATGAGCTCTTAAATTGATATAGATCAGGTACGCTGCTCAATTATACATTGATGAAATTTGATATTCCTATATCATACGCTTCAATGTTCTATATTGAGTCCACCGAAAATTCTCGTAATAAAAGTAAAGATCGCATGCATATATCCCCCTTATGGTATTTATTACTCAGTCTGACTCTTGTATC
>JAJFJH010000453.1 GCA_021774155.1 Nitrosomonas sp. | reverse complement strand
AATGCAAAAATCCGGCTTTGCTGGGAAGGTGTGAGTTCACGCTTTAACCAAACAAAACCTGCCTTACTGGACAGCTTATTATGGATCGCCTCCTGATCCAGTTCCGGCAATACAGTTATCAAAAGTTCCAGAGCTTCATCTGGATCAATAATACGATTGGGTTCCGCAAATAAAGACGCCGTACGGATATCGGTAGCCAGAGTTTTACCATTGCGGTCAACCAGATCCGGTCGCGAAGCTGTAATCGCAGCATCGCCGCGCCGAAACACTGACGGCTTTTGCGGATCCTGAAAACCAAGAAAAACCAATCTGCCGCATATGATTGCAAATACGCTACACATCACGATCATTGCAAGCATTAGCCGGGAACGGGCCTGGTTATCGGCAATTTTTGCGCTGCCCTCGAATCGTAAATGGGAAGCCGGATTCTGATTTCCGGATGCGCTATTGGTCAAGTTTGCCTCCTTCACTGATCAGCGTTCCCCGGCTTTATGCTGCCCGTAACAACATCTGATATGCCGCCTTCCTCATCAGGCGCTTTGGCATTTTGGATATTATGATCGGAAACTGATCTAAGCGGAATTTGATCAATTGAAATTATCTGACGTGGTTGCAACACATTCAATTGCAACTCTTCGCCATGGCGCTCGGCAAGTTCCTGAATTCTGGCAGGATTGGTCAACAGGCTCCAATTAGCCTTCAATATGTCAATTGCCTCTCTTTTTGTCTGAATTTCCCGTTCAAGCCTGGCAATATTATTGCTCTCAATTTCAGAACCATATTTTACAATATAGGTAGCCGTTGCTACTGCCAGGACCAAACCCACAAAAATGAAATCCACAGTTCTAAACATGTTTAAATTCTCCCTGATAGTGAGAGTGAAACTTCAGCTCCAAACAGGCTTAAATCTACATCACGAGCCCCGGCATCCGTGCGAATTGCCCATCGTAATTTTGCTGATCGGGCTCGTGGGTTCAGCTCGGCTTCCTCCAGCCCGGCTTTCAAGGGACCGCTCCTCTCCTGTCTGAAACAAGGTTGCAACGCCTCCAACTGGGGCAAATGGCGCGAGCCGCCTTTATGTCCACACCGGTCCGCAAAAAAGCGTTTGACTATCCTGTCCTCAAGAGAATGAAATGTGACAACTACAAGCCGACCGCTGGCTTTTAAGATCCGTTCTGCGGCAAATAATCCATTTGCCAACTGTTCAAGTTCGCGATTTACAAATATTCTGAGGGCCTGAAATGTTCTTGTCGCTGGGTGAATGCGGTCAGAAAATTTTCGCCCCAGTGTATTTTCCACTAACTGCGCCAGTTCAAGCGTTCGGGTAATTGGCTTTTTATCCCGACGCGCCACGATTGCCCGCGACACCCGCCCAGCATGACGTTCTTCACCCAAAATGCCAATAATGCGGGTTAAATCCTTACCATCAGCGCCATTGACCACATCACTGGCACTCAAACCTGATTGCCCCATACGCATATCGAGCGGCCCATCTTTTTGAAAAGAAAACCCGCGTTCAGCTTCATCGATCTGCATGGAAGATACACCAATATCGAGCACCACCCCATCAACAGTGTCATACCCTGCCTGTTTGCAGATCACATCCATTTGCCCAAATTCGCCAATATGAAACTGAAATTTTTCATCATATTTTTGTAAAAATTTCATTCCTGTGGATTGCGCATTCGGATCTCGGTCAATTGCGAGTACGTTCGCCCCTTTTTCCAGAATTGCCCGCGAATAACCACCGGCTCCAAACGTACCATCAACAATCAACTTGTTGGAAGCGGGTTGCAGAGTAGAAAGAACCTCATTCAGCATCACAGGAATATGACCGGCAGGTCCGCCAACAACCCCCTCAAGAACCGTGGGATCAAATCCCGGATCTATGTTGTTACCAACCATCCTCAATGCTTCCCTTCACCCGCAACCACTTCACCTTGGGAGGTGCCTGTATCGCCTGGCCTGCCAAGACGTTTACGCAATTCCAGCGCTTTCAACCTGGTCTCCTGCTGATAAATTCTGAATTTCTCAGGTTCCCACATTTGAAAAAAATGACCCCTCCCAACGAAAACTACCCGGTCTTCAATCTGCGCGTGTTCTCGCATGTCATCGCTCAGGCTAATTCGCCCATCACCATCTATTTTCAGCTGATTGGATTCCCCGTGAATATAAAATGACCAGACTTCGTATTCTTCAGAAAAAGGATCCATTTGCGCCAAACGGGCTTCAGCCGCTTCAATTAATTGAGGCCCGCCAGCCTCAATTGTCGGAGACGAAATAGAAAGCATGGTGTAAAGTGCGTTTTGATCACCCAGCACGAAACGAAACGCAGCGGGTACAGAAACCCGGCCCTTCTTATCAATGGAATTGACCGTATTTGCAAAAAACCGCCCCATATCAAACCAAATCCAACTACCCGTTAAGCATTCAAATTTTAAAAGCTCTTCCAACCAGAACCGTCTAACGAGGGTTTCCGTTACAATTATGCCGGAAAAACCAGGCGATAAACGAATTGCCTCTGCAAACCGATTTAATACCAGAAACAACTCGCAAAATATCACGAATGGGATAACATGGGACAATATGGGGGTCAATGGGCAACCATGGAGATTGATTTATCAAAATTCAAAATTTCTACTGCAAAATCGGACAAAAAACGCTTTACAAGCTGCATAAGTACCCAACCCGGAACCCTTTATGAAAGCATTGAGCCATAAAGCTTAGCAGTTACATTTGATCCTCTTATGGTTAATCAAATATGAATTGAACAGTATGAAATCGAACATATCAAATTAGAGATAATTCAATCCTTTGTTATATATCTCCGTCAGGTTTGTTGACGGAAAGGCAATCAATGAAAATTCGACAATTACTATTGCTCCTATTCAGCGCGCTGGTACTTTTTCCAGCCTTGACAATTGGTGCCTGGACTTACAATCAGTCAAACAGTGCCAAATTTAACGAAGTTCGCGAACACCATCTTTTACTGGCAAAAAACCTCCGCGGAACTTTGGAAAAATATTATCTGGACACCAAGCTGATATTTGAAAATATTTCACAAAATCTTGTATATGACACCGTAAATGACTCTTCAAAAAATATACTGGAAACCCATAACTTTATTGATATTGCGATTGTTGATGCGAGCACCGGGAATATTATCAATCACATTTCGGTCAATGAATCCCGGCCAACTCAAATTACAGCTTCTGACATTCTCAAAATTACAGAAAAATGGACCAAAAAGGAGGGCACCAGTTTTTCCCCTGTAATTACCACGACGAATGGCCCAAATCTCATTCTGTTGACAAAAAAATACGGCAACAAAATTGCCGTTGGCAAACTCAAAACCGATTATTTCATTAGCCTCGGAAAATCAATTTCATTTGGCCAGAAAGGTCACGCTGCGATTGTTGATAATCAAGGTAACATTCTTGCCCATCCGATTGAAAGCTGGGTCAGGACAGCAAAAAACATCGCAAAAATTGCGCCCGTCTCAAAAATTCTAAACAATGAAACTGGTATTGAGAGTTTCCATTATCCTGAGATGAGAAATGAAATGATTGCCGGGTTTGCACATGTCAGTGGTCCAGGCTGGGGTGTCATGATTCCACAGCCAACTAGCGAATTATCCAATAAGACAATCAATTCCTGGAAACCTTATCTGGTTATAATTGTCGCAAGTTTTGCATTTGCCATGTTATTGGCAATTTGGATATCCATGCGGTCAACCAGGCCATTGCTAAAGTTGATTGCGGTCAACCGAAATACCGGCAATCCAGCGAATCATAAGATACTCACTCCCCCGGATAATTGGGCTGTACCAAGCGAAATCAAACAACTGTATTTCACACACAATGAAATGATCAGCAGACTTCATGCCAAAAATGCCGATACTATGCGAATGGCATATTCCGATGGGATAACCGGACTGCCGACCCGTGAAGCCTTTAACAAAATAGTAGAAAACGAATTTGATAATATACAGGCAAAAAACGGAAGTTACCTGCTGATTTTCCTTGATCTGGATGAATTCAAACTAATAAACGATACCATGGGCCATGAGGCAGGTGACACAGCGCTTTCCATAGTCTCGAGAAAAATTGGAGGTGCAATTACCCGTCATACAGGTTTGGATATTATCACCAGTCCCCTGGATAAAAACGGAAATCCAATTCTAAAACTGAATGGAAGTGCGGTGATCTCGCGAATTGGAGGAGATGAATTTGTCGCATTAATTCCCTGGAGCAAAAATGAGAAAGAGGTAGATGATTTCCTTAAATCCTTAAGTATCTCAATCTCTTCTCCTTATCTAATAGGCGACAAGGAGCTGGCTACCAGCGTCAGCATAGGAGCGTCTTTATACGGGCGTGATGGAGACAGTATCCGGGAACTGACCAAAAAAGCCGACATTGCAATGTATTGGGCAAAGAAATCCGGCAAAAGCAGATTTTGCTTATTTGATAAATCTGTTGGAGAGCAATCGCCTGCAGAAATACAACACGATGTTGATGCCGCCATTCGTAACAACGAGATGATTTTATACTATCAACCAAAAATCAATAATTCGACGGGTAAAGCCAATAGTGTTGAAGCAGTTGTACGATGGATTCATCCGGAAAAGGGTATAATTCCACCTCAGAAATTCATTCCCGTAATCAACAATACCAAGGTCGGGGACCTGCTAGGCGAATGGGTAATACGTTCAGCCTGTATTCAAATAAAGAGATGGTAAATTTCGGGACAAAATATTTCAGTCTCGGTTAACATTACAAACCACCACCTTGTTTCACAAAACTTCCTGCCAAATCTGCTGAGAATTGTCGATGAATTTGGCGTCAATCCCAGTGCTCTTGAAATCGAAATGACTGAAGAGACTGCGATGACAGCACACACACGGGCAAAAAATGCGATCCGTGCTTTAAAGGAAAACGGGTTTACTGTCTCCCTGGATGATTATGGCAAAGGTTATTCCAACCTGGCTCGTTTGGCAGCACTGGAAATCGATGTCATTAAGCTGGATTTATCATTGATAAGTGGCATCACCGAGGATCCCAGAAGAGCCATCATTGTTGCCTCAGCTTTGGATATGGCTCGCAATCTCAATTGCAAGACAGTGGCTGAAGGTATCGAGACTGAAGAACAGGCCAGTTTCATTTCTCACATGGGCTGTGATTTCCTCCAGGGGTTTCTTTTCGCCATACCGATGCCCGTGGAAGAACTGAATATCTGGTTGCTGGAACACTCGGCGGACACCATGTTTGAGATCACAAACAGGCAATCAGAAACCCTGATACAAGCCGCAGGATAACCCGGTAACCAATTATTTAAAAAGGGTGCCAGTCGGTCTGTAAGCCGGGTTCTGTATGGCTTTCACAGAAACTGTGAAAACGTGGTGATTATTCATCTGGGGCAATTGTTACCAGTTGCCTCAGCGCTACCCACCCGGACAACTGACCTGAAAACCGGTCTGCAGCTTTCACTGCACGTTGTCCCTATTCGGTATTGCTCCCGATGGGGTTTACATTTGCCACGCTCATTGCTGCGCGTGCGGTGGGCTCTTACCCCACCCTTTCACCCTTGCCAAAATTTCTTGCGAAATGAAGGCGGTTTGTTCTCTGTTGCACTTTCCCTCAGGTAAAACCTGTTTTGCAGATTCCCCCGGCCGGGTGTTACCCGGCATCGTGTTTCCATGGAGCCCGGACTTTCCTCCACTGCAGCCTTTCGGCCAGCGCAGCAGCAATCACCCGACCGACTGGTAATTAACATGTATGGGCGGAATGGTTTGTGGTCAAGTGCCCGATGATATCAAAGGAAACTAACGCAGAATACCCACATCACAATTTATGTGCTCAACCATATATTAACCATGATGTA
>JAJFJH010000452.1 GCA_021774155.1 Nitrosomonas sp. | reverse complement strand
CCCAGCACGGACAGGACAATGAGAGCGGTTAACCTTGTCTTCAATGGTGTCGGTGGTAGAGGAGCATTCGTGGCTTATGGCGCTGCCCAGCGCGGCCGTGTTTGCACGAGGCTTCGCGTGCTCAGGATCGACCCATCACGGATGAGCTTCAGGTCGATTGTGGTTTCATTTGCCGTGTCAAAGAGCATGCGTTTGAAATGCGTAGTGGTGAGAACCCGGTCACCGTTCATCTCCACCAGAATATCGCCGCGACGGATGTCTGACTGCGCAGCCGGCCCTTCCTGCCAGACGAAATCGATGACGACCCCACCGCGGCGTTGCAGGAGTCTCTTGGTAAGCGCGCCTTCCTGCACACTCAATCTGCGCGTGCCGAACCCTAACCACTTTTGCTCAAATGTCGGGTTGGCCAGCAGCACTCTATAGATTGTTGCAATCGAACTGACCGGCACGGCATGTCCTTCGCCCGATACCTCTGCGCCGTTGTTATCCAGGTGTGGGTAACGTATGTTGAGACCGAGTACTTCTCCGCGGGCATTAACCAGAGGGCCACCGTAAGCGTATTCGGGGAGCTCCATGTATGTGTTTATCAGAAGGTCACCGATGCCACTGCCGTAAAGGGATGTTTCATCCTTCGCTTTCACGCGCCCTGAAAAAACAAGAGGTTCATCTCCCGAACTTCTTCCGGCCACGGCCCAAACTTCTTCCGCGATGTCCACCTCAGTTGGGGCCGTGATATCCAGCGCCGGGTTGTCAGACGCCGGTGTTGTTTCCAGAATTGCGATATCCAACACCGGGTCAATTGCCAGAACGCCTGCCGTCCTGGTCGTGCCATCATAGAGTTCAATTTCAAATTTTTCACAAAGCGTCTTCGTCTCCAGGGCCACATAAGGGGAGTAGGTCGTGAGGAGCAGCCCATTCCTGTCAAAAAAGAAGCCGCTGCTTTGCCCGTACATGGGGGATTCATTTCCGGAGTCGCCATTTCCCATGTAGCCGGCAACCCGAACCAGAGCCGGGCCCAGTTGTTGCATGAAGCGATCATTACTTTGTGGGAGCGCCTCAGCCAAACCGACAACCAGGGGTCCCGCCAACACCATCAGAGTCACCACCTTTTTCAGTTTGTGCAGCAGTTGACTTGCCATCATTGATGCCTTCCTTCCTTATTAGTTGTAGAATCGTGACAGCCAAAACAGGGTTGCACGTTGTCACCATGACACGATAAGCATTTCATTTTTTCCGTATGCGCCTTCACTTCGAACATAGCCTGCTGCGATAACTGCGATTTCCACGCGCTCTTTTGCTTTATCCAGTTCAGAATCGGTACGGCAAAGCTCTGGCCGGAGGCGGAATGTAGCAGAACGCGTTCTCCGTCTTTCACCACATTGCCAAAGGGGTTGCCGCGTGAGGTCAGCAGGTAACCGTCTCCACGCGGGTAATGAGCCGCTTTCTTATCAGCAAGCTGGTTCGTCAGGCCGCGTGGCTTGCCGACACCATTGCCGGCGAGATCTGCGCCATACCCCAGGGGCAGTTGCCAGGGCAGTTGCTCCACTGTGCCATGACAATCTTCGCACCTCACTTCCATCTGCGCGTGGGTGGTGACCGGAATGTTGCCATCGCCGTGCATTTCAATGGTCGTATGGCAGTCCTGGCACAACAAGGTGCCACCTACCTGGTCCTCATGCCGGCTACCGTAGTGGGTCATCACTGCCCCCATCGGGTTAAGGTCCTCACCCCTGACATCGTGATGGCAGGTGAAACAATTATCCAGTGAAATGCCGCGGTAGCCTTCGCCAACAATCGCGCTGTCCGCATTTGCAACCGGCAAAGGCACCCGTGTCTTGTGCGCGCCCTGCAGCCGGTGCAGCAATAGCCTCCCCGGCTGCGATTTGTCTATGGTGGGGTCGTCCCCAAGATATCCGGTTCCGCTACGGTAGGGTACGTGGCAAGCTGAACAACCACTTCCGTGTTCGCCTGCAAACGGCTTTTCATTCCGGTTGGCGTGACAGGCATCGCACCGAGCCGGGTTGTGTTGCTCGTTCCCCACATTTGGCACTGCAGGTATCTGGTAGATGGTTTTTGTAAACAGCTTGTGATCTTCGCTCAATGAGTGCATGATTTGTTTATAAGCAGTCGAACCCTCAACCGGTATCGGACCGTCTTCATCCTGCAAAGCATACTGCCCAAACCATTTCGGCTCTTCAGCGGTTGCAAGCCTTTCCAGAGCGATGATGCAGAGATCGCTATGAATGGTTTCAGTCTTCGTGCCGAGCAATGATTTTGACAACCTTTGCGCATATCCTGCATGGCATTGCCCGCAGGCATATTGGGCCACAAAGACATTTCCCGGATTGGGATAAAACTGCTGCGGTCCGGCCGCTGCGCGCAAGGCAACCGGCGCACTGCTGTGAGCCGCCTCCCTGGACGTGGCTGAAGGCGTTCCGCCGTGACAGATGATGCATCCCTCGGGATCGCCGTAGGCTTTACCGCGCGCTTTGATTTTTGCCATCATCGGGCCGTCGGCAAACTGCATAATGCCGCTGTGGCAAGCGAGGCAGCCCTCTGGTCCGGACGACTGTTTCGCATTGACAGGATACTGCGTTGCCGTAAACGCGTTCAGTAAGCCAATGATAAGAAGTCCGGGTCCTGCTCTCATGCTGCCATCAAGTTAACGGGACGATCAGGTCGCGTGCTGTGGTTCATTTGACATTCCTTCCGAGCTAGTTTCTCCAGCTGGAGGGAAGAGTATGCAAGCGACGGAAAAGAAGCCATTAAAACTCCATAGCAGCGACATGTGTAATCTGCGTAGATCTTAATTTCCTCTCAC
>JAJFJH010000451.1 GCA_021774155.1 Nitrosomonas sp. | reverse complement strand
CATGCCATGTATACCAAAAGTGAACAAGCCCGGAAGTTGCTGGAATCGTGGGAAGATGCGATAACGAAATTCATTAAAGTAATGCCCAAAGATTATCAACGCATGCTTGATGCCATTCAGCGTGCGGAGCAACAAGGCTTGACAGGCGAAGAGGCGATTATGGTTGCCTTCGAAGAAAACAAAAACGACTTGGCTCGTGTCAGCGGGAATTAGGGAGGCTTCTAAACAATGGGCAAATCAACCGGATTTATGGAATTTCAGCGCGAGCTGCCAAGTGACCGCTCATCGCTGGAACGGGTGCGTGACTGGCAGGAATTACACGAGCACTTTTCAACGCAAAAACTCCAACAACAGGGTGGTCGCTGCATGGATTGTGGCGTACCTTTCTGTCACACGGGAACGCTGATTAGCGGCATGGCCTCAGGCTGCCCGGTTAACAATTTGATCCCGGAGTGGAACGACTTGGTCTATCGTGGCCTGTGGAAAGAAGCGCTGCTACGTCTGCATAAAACCAATAATTTCCCGGAATTCACTGGGCGCGTCTGTCCAGCGCCGTGTGAAGGCTCCTGTGTATTGGGAGTCATCGATCCACCGGTTACCATCAAAAATATCGAGCGCGCAATTGTCGACAAAGGTTTCGAAGAAGGTTGGGTCACTGCAGAATCACCAGCACAACGCACAGGGAAGAAAGTGGCTGTGGTGGGATCAGGCCCGTCGGGGCTCGCATGTGCTGCGCAACTGAATCAAGCCGGTCATCTGGTAACGGTGTATGAACGTGCTGATCGCGCTGGTGGCCTGCTGATGTACGGTATTCCCAATATGAAACTCGATAAAACCATCGTGCAGCGACGTATTGATTTATTGATTCAGGAAGGAATCAATTTCATTACTAATACCACTGTTGGTGTTGATTATCCGGTGACTAAACTGCATGAGGATTTTGACGCCATCGTATTGTGCTGTGGCGCCACCAAGCCGCGCGATTTACCCATTGAGGGACGTGATCTTCAGGGTATTCACTTTGCCATGGAATTCCTGCATGCCAACACAAAAAGCTTATTAGATTCTGACTTGGGGAACAACGCGTGTATCTCAGCCGCTGACAAGCATGTCATTGTGATTGGTGGTGGCGATACCGGCACAGATTGCGTTGGCACTTCAATGCGGCATCAATGCAGAAGCCTGACCCAATTCGAACTCCTTCCTAAACCGCCTGATGAGCGTCAGCCTAACAATCCCTGGCCGGAGTGGCCAAAGATCTATCGGGTCGATTATGGCCAGCAGGAAGCTGCTGCGCGTTTTGGTAGTGATCCGCGCACTTATCTGGTCATGACTGAAAAATTTGTGGGTGACGAAAACGGTCATGTTACCAAGCTGCATACTGTGAACGTCGAGTGGGTTGCGAGCGAGAATGGCGGCTTTTCTCCGCAGAAAATACCGGGTAGCGAAAAAATATGGCCAGCTGACCTGGTGCTGTTAGCCATGGGATTCCTTGGGCCGGAAAATACGCTTATCGAAAAGCTTGCCATTGAACAGGACAGCCGTTCAAACGTAAAAGCCGATGAAGGCATATTCAAAACAAACGTCGACGGCATCTTCGCGGCAGGCGACATGCGACGCGGTCAAAGTCTGGTGGTTTGGGCCATCAACGAAGGACGTGCAGCAGCACGTGAATGTGACCGCTACTTGATGGGTGCAACGCAGTTACCTTGAAGTCATATTGGACTGACATTTGCCGGTAATTGCCAAGTTAACTTTCTAACGGCGCAACAATGCCAGGATTTCCGTCTTTATACTAACGCAACACTTTTCCAAGACTCATCAGTTTCGTTTGCTGTTATTATTCTGAAGTTACTACTATCATATGGTCATCGGCCTTTAGGCCTTTCGTACACGTAACTAATACCGTTAGCTTATCTATAAATTTTTGTTCAATTGGACATTCCCTAAATATCGACTTTATTTTATCTGCGTTGGAGCCACCATAATTTCCCGCAATAATGCCGCCCCAAGTATGGCCAGTAATACTCATCTTTGAGTCATGGTAATTGACAACCATAAGCTTCACGTCTTTAACAGCATTATCATTTGATGTCTGCCCATTAATCCAAAGCTTCACATCCTCAGTCCCATTGTAGCAACCCCATAACGAACCCAATCCGTCCGCGGCCGGAGTAGTTATTTGGCTAGAGCATTGCATCCGTTTAAGTAGTCTATCTTTTTCCGCAACTATACTTTCAAAGCCATCTCCGTAGACTTGTGATGAAATAAGTAACAGTAAGAGGATGAATGCTGGTTTTATATGCATATCAGTATTCCATAAATAGTCGAACAATTAACTCAACAAATAGTAGCACTCATTCTAGTACTGCCGGGTTAAAGGTTAACTGTATTTGCGCGATAATAACAGAATGAAAAATTTAGCGATCCTATCAAACGTCATTGATACCCACGAGAAATAATTAAGTACGCAGTGAGTGCGGCTATATCTTCGATTTAACCTAAGTCATCGAGATATCGAAGACCTGTCATAAGCGAATTATTATTTTACGCGCAGAATAAACAGTTGCCTAAACTGTCGGCGCTGTTTTATAGAAAATACTTTGAATTTGGGCCTGAATAATATTATTATGAGAATCTTCGGCATAAGTAGTACATAGTGCACTAAAAAAAGTAGGATTAAAGGGTTTTCGTTTGCATGATTTACGCCATACCTGGGCTTCATGGCATCGGCAGGCTGGTACCAGCTGTGATGAATTGAAGGAACTAGGTGGCTGGAAATCTCGTGTGATGGTGGATCGCTATGCCAAGTATGCAACGGAACATTTGACATCGGCAGCCGCTAGAATCGAGAACGGCAGGGGCGGGAATGTGGTGCAATTGTCACATTTCTGTCACACCTATAAAGACAAAGGGGCTAGCAATTAGCTAACCCCTTGTTTTCTCTGGTAGGCCGTGTGAGATTCGAACTCACGACCAACGGATTAAAAGTCCGCTGCTCTACCAGCTGAGCTAACGACCCGAAGCGCGGTATTATACCGATTTGGCTCGGTTTATAAAAGCTTTGTGTGACTTAAAATGCTATTTTCAGTGATTTATATGGCTGTATAACAATAGCCTGTTATTTAAGTTAATGATTTGTATTGGGTAGTTTTAGTTTTTTTATCGCTTGAGCATTGCTTGACGAGAAAACTTTTTCGGCGGCTTCTTGCCAAGGTGACCAGATGTACCTCAGATGTTCGCGGGTTGCAATCTGAATGGGTGTGGGTGATGGTAGACATAAGCCAAAGACGTGTTCGGTATTGTGTGTCACGGATGGCGCATAACGCCAGCGCCATTCTTTAAAAATTTCATATTCATTCTGCAGGTGCCAGTCGGTGAGTTGATAGTTATTCGTGTTCAACCCTGTTTCCTCTGAGACTTCTCTAGCAGCTGTTTGTGCAAGTGCTTCTCCTGGGTCTTGACTGCCGGTTACGGATTGCCAGTAACCGGGGTGATCGGCGCGTTCTAACAGTAACACTTGCAGATCAGTCGTATGAATGACTACCAATACTGAAACGGGCGTTTTGTACATTCTGTTAGACCGGTGTAATAAAGGTTAACCTTTCGATATTTCTGTCTTTCTTAAGCGGATATGTAGCTCTTTTAATTGTTTCTCATCGACGGTATTAGGTGCTTTTGTCAGTAAACATTGCGCCCGCTGGGTCTTAGGAAAGGCAATAACGTCGCGGATGGACTCAACGCCTGCCATTAGGGTTATGATACGATCCAAGCCAAAGGCTATACCGCCATGGGGTGGTGCGCCGTATTGTAGTGCGTTTAAGAGGAAGCCGAATTTTTCTTGTGCTTCTTCATCGGAGATATTTAATGCACGTAATACTTTTGATTGAATTTCCTGACGGTGAATACGTATTGAGCCGCCACCAATCTCGGAGCCATTCAACACCATGTCATAGGCTTTGGATAAAACTTTGCCGGGATCAGATTCGAGTAAGTCTTCGTGTCCGTCAGCGGGTGAGGTGAAGGGATGGTGTAGCGCTTGCCAACGATTTTCTTCTTCGTCGCGCTCAAACATTGGGAAATCAACCACCCATAGTGGTTTCCAGCCTTCTTCTGCATGTCCCTGTCCGTGGCCAATTTTGTTGCGTAACGCACCCAGTGCCTCATTAACAATCTTCTCCTTATCTGCACCAAAGAAAATCAAATCACCGTCTTGCGCTTCTGTACGGGCGAGGATGGTGTTGATGATATCTTCTGTTAGGAATTTAAGGATTGGAGATTGCAGTCCTTCAAGTCCCTTTGCTACATCGTTGACTTTAATATAGGCAAGTCCTTTAGCACCATAGATTGCAACAAAGTTGGTGAGGTCGTCGATTTCTTTGCGTGATAATGAGCTGCCGTTAGGAACGCGCAACGCGGCTACGCGTCCATTGGGTTTTTCTGCGGCTTCACGGAATACTTTGAAAGGGACTTCTTTCATTACGTCGGTTAATTCGGTCAATACCCATGGGATGCGTAAATCGGGCTTGTCTGAGCCATAAAGAAGCATGGCATCGGCATAACTCAAGCGCGGGAATGGGTTGGGTAAGTCGGCATTGTTAACGGATTTAAATAAGTCACGAATCATCTCTTCCATGAGCGACATGATTTCGTTTTCAGAAATAAAGGAGGTCTCAATATCGATCTGGGTGAATTCAGGTTGACGATCAGCACGCAGGTCTTCATCACGGAAGCAGCGGCTGATTTGGTAATAACGATCAAACCCCGACACCATTAATAGTTGTTTAAATAACTGCGGTGATTGGGGGAGGGCAAAGAAGTGCCCGTCATTAACACGAGAAGGAACCAAGTAATCGCGTGCGCCTTCGGGTGTTGACTTGGTGAGTATGGGTGTTTCTATGTCAATAAAGCCATGTTGATCAAGAAATATACGTACGGCCATGGCAACCTTATGACGCAAACGCAGGTTAGATTGCATCGCAGGGCGACGTAAATCCAAATAACGATGTTCCAGACGAATGGATTCACTCAAATTATCGTCATCCATCATGAATGGCGGTGTTAATGATGGATTAAGAATTTCTATTGTTCTTACCAAGACTTCTATTTCGCCGCTAACTAAATTCGCATTAATCGTGCCTTCAGGTCTTGGACGAACCAAGCCGATAATTTTAAGCACGTATTCATTACGAATTCTTTCTGCGGTTTGAAAAGTTTCTGCACTATCAGGGTCGCATACAACTTGTACCAGGCCTTCGCGGTCGCGTAAATCAACAAAAATGACACCGCCATGATCCCGGCGGCGATGCACCCAGCCATAGAGGGTGACGGTTTGTGTTAAATATTCGGTATTAATGGCACCACAGTAATTTGTACGCATAACGTCTTATAGGTCAGAAATCGGGAAATAGATGGGTTAGTTGAATCAGTCAGTCGTGGAACTTGGGCTTGGCTTGGGCGCTGAGTTGGTGGTTTTAGTATCCGGTGGGGTCGTCGTGCTAGGCTTCGTTTTCTGAGAAGACTCAGGTTTTTTATTATTTTTAAAGTCAGTCACATACCAACCACTGCCTTTTAATTGAAAACCTGCGGCGGAAATAAGTTTGATGTAGTCATCACTACCACAAGCAGGGCACACGGCAATTGCTTCGTCGCTCATTTTTTGCAAGTGCTCTTTCTCAGCGCCACATGAATTGCAACGATATTCATAAATAGGCACAGTTACCTCCAATAATTCATCAATGGGAAAGACGCGATTATACCTTAAGTTGATGGAATTCTAATTGATGGAAGGGTAAAAGCAGCAATTCATCATGAACCGTTTAAATTAGTTTTCCTTGCGTCCATAAATGTCATCAAAACGGACAATGTCATCTTCACCCAAATAAGAACCTGATTGAACTTCAATCATTTCTAATGGGACACAACCTGGGTTTTCCAAGCGATGTTGCGTGCCGATAGGGATGTAAGTTGACTCATTCTCAGAGACCAAGAATATCTCATCTCCTCGCGTAACTCTCGCAGTACCCCGGACAACAATCCAATGTTCAGTACGATGGTGGTGCATTTGCAGTGATAGTGCAGCACCCGGTTTGACAACAATTCGTTTGACTTGAAAACGTTCGCCAAAATCAACGCCGTCATACCAACCCCAAGGACGAAATACTTTACGGTGTAAATGTCCTTCAGAGCGGCCTTCGTTTTTCAAGCCATCAACAATATGTTTAACATCTTGAGTCTTATCCTTATGAACAACGAGTATCGCGTCTGGTGTTTCAACAACAACCATGTCGTTAATGCCGACACAAGCTACTAAACGGCTTTCTGATATGACCAATGTGTTGTTGCAATTGTTTAAAATGACATCGCCTTGCGATACATTGCCGACATTATCTTTGGGGAGCACTTGCCATAATGAGTCCCACGCGCCAACATCCGACCAGCCTGCGGAGAGTGGAATAACTACGCCTGTCGGTAGCTCTTTGTTATTGGTTGTTAGTTGCTCCATAACAGCATAGTCGATTGAGTCTTTGGGGCATTGTTCAAAAATAGCTTTATCAACCCGTAAGAATTCCCCATCAACAGTTCCTTGGCCCCAAGCTGTACGGCAATTTGTCAGAATATCCGCTCGGCATTTCTCAATTGCAGTGAGCCATACCGAGGCACGCATCATGAATAGCCCACTATTCCACAGATATGTGCCGGCATCAAGATAGCGTTGTGCCGTCGTTAGGTCAGGTTTTTCTACAAAGCGCGCAATATGGTGAACGGCGTTGTCATGGTCTATTACTTCGCCTGACTGAATATAGCCATAACCAGTTTCA
>JAJFJH010000046.1 GCA_021774155.1 Nitrosomonas sp. | reverse complement strand
AACTCTGGCCCGTTGCCGCCCCATATCGAAAAGGCGATAGATGAATGTGATTTGGTGGCTGCTTCGGTACTTAGCGGCAATCGGAATTTCGAGGCAAGGATTCACCCCAAGATACAGATGAACTTTTTAGCATCGCCCATGCTGGTGGTAGCCTACGCCATTGCCGGGAGAGTGGATATCAATTTGATGGAAGATCCGTTGACACAGGATGCAAATGGTCGAGACGTGTTTTTAAAGGATATTTGGCCTAGTCAACAGGAAGTTCAACAAGCTATTGAAAGTGCCACCACCAAGGAGGATTACGCCCAGGAATATGCCGTAATTTTTGATGGGGAAGAACAATGGCAAAACCTACCTGCCCCAAAGGGGTTGGATTACGCGTGGCGGGACGATTCCACTTATATCAAGGAAATTCCGTTTTTCAAGAACATCAGCGAAACGTCCGAACCTTTACAAAATATAAGAAATGCCAGGGTGTTGATGAAATTGGGTGACTCAGTCACGACCGACCATATTTCTCCGGCTGGCTCATTTTCCGAGGATAGTCCCGCTGGTCAATATCTAAAATCGAAAGGTATTGAACGCACGATGTTCAACTCTTACGGTTCACGAAGAGGCAATCATGAAGTGATGATGCGCGGCACCTTTACCAATGTGTTTATAAAGAATGAGATCGCCTCAAAACAGGGCGGATTTACGATTTATTTCCCCGAGAACAAAGAGATGAGCGTATATGATGCCGCCATGAAATATCAAGAAAACAATATTCCCTTAGTAGTGCTGGCGGGCAGCGAATACGGTTCTGGATCTTCGCGCGATTGGGCTGCAAAGGGTGCCAGCTTATTAGGCGTAAAAGCGGTCATTGCCAGTTCGTACGAACGTATTCATCGATCCAATTTAGTGGGAATGGGTGTATTGCCCCTGAAATTCAAGGAAGGGGAAGACGCCGATAGCTTGGGCCTGTCCGGACACGAAACTATGACTATTTCCGGAATCGAAGCGGGGCTTCAGCCCGGGAAGGAATTAACCGTAACCGCAAAAAAAGAAGACGGTTCGGAAATCACGTTCAAGGCGATAACCCGTCTGGATTCTGAAATAGAAATTGAATACGTAAAACACGGAGGTATTTTGCAATATGTGCTAAGACAGTTTTTGGCCTAGGGAAACACCGATCCAATGGAATGGACGCTCACTAGCATCAACGTGCCAAAGTAGTGGCGCATAAAATTCACTAAGCTGGAGGGAAACATTCGATATTAAATTACACAATAGGCATCGATTTATCAAAAGTAGGCATTTCAGGTTCAGGATGTGGATAAGCACGGTAAGATTGTGTTGCGAAAGCAACACCTTCCAAGGTAGATAGTTCATTGTCGGCTCTGTTGCAAAAATGACTTTTTTATCAAAAATCATTTTTGCAACAAAACCCTCTAAATAGTGTCAATGCAGATGCCATGATGATTTGGCCTTCAAAACGTAAGGCTTGTTTTGTTGATTATTTGCTCATAAAGTGGGACACAGATTAATGTTAGGTTGAAGTAAATTCCCCACCATTCGGATGAAGCATTTGACCGGTGAAATATGAGCCGTCTTGTGATGACATGGTCTAATAGACCCGGGCACCTCAGTTAAGAGAAAATATTCTTAACTGGAGGAAAAAATGGCAGCAAAAAAGCAATATATAAAGGAATCTAAATTAGATGCAATCAGCCTTGTTTTGGATCAAGGCTATACAGTTTCAGAGGCGGCACGAAGTCTTGAGATCAACGCCAACATGCTTAGGCGCTGGATCAAAGAATACCATGCGGATGATGATGGGCAGGCATTTCGAGGTAATGGAAAGTTAACACCGGAACAGGAAGAAATTCGTCGTTTAAAGTTGGAAAACAAGCGACTTAAGCTGGAGAAACAAATATTAAAGGAGGCGACGGTCTTCTTTACGAAAGAAACGAAGTGAAATATTCGTTTATCACCCAAAAAAGAAGACCTATCCGGTTACCCTGATGTGTCAGCTGTATAGAGTGAGTCGTAGTACTTATTATGATTATGCTCGACGTCAGGCAGATTTTTCTGATGATTTGTATCACGTGCAACTTATTGATGTTATACGTGATATTGCAAAGTCCAGCCACTATACCTATGGTAGCCGCAGAATGAAGAAGGCGCTGAATGCAAACGGTTATAAGGTTGGCCGCTGGAAAGTTAGAAACTTGATGAAGGAAGCCGGAATTTGTGTAAGACACCGGAAGAAATACAAAGCAACAACTGACAGTAATCATAAACAACCGATATTTGAAAATAAATTAAATCGGCAATTTAATGTTGCTGATTCTAATCAGGTCTATGTTGGTGACATCACATACATTTGGACGCAAGAAGGCTGGCTATATCTGGCGGTTGTGATTGATTTGTTTTCCAGGAAAGTAGTTGGCTGGAGTATGAGTTCGAGAATGAAAGCACAGTTGGTTTGTGATGCGTTGAGGATGGCCATCTGGCAGCGTCAACCGCAAGCTAGATTGGTCTCACTAGAATGGAATTAAGTGCTAGGACTAGGGACGTCCCAACTTGATAAGAATTCACCAATCTGAAGTATTTCACGTGCAAAATAACAAACTTAACAATAGAATCTGGAGATAAAAATTATGACAAAGCAATCGCAACAGGTACCTAACATCACTTTTAAAACTCGCGTGCGTGATGAGTCAGTGAGTGGCGACAATCCATTTCGTTGGCAGGATGTTACAACAGACGATATTTTCAAGAATAAACGCATTGTATTATTTGCACTGCCCGGCGCATTCACACCGACATGTACAACTGCCCATTTGCCTGGTTACGAGGCACACTATGATGATTTTAAAGCATTGGGTATTGATGAAGTGATTTGCTTGTCTGTGAACGATGCATTCGTAATGTTTCAGTGGCGTAAATATCTTGGTGTAGAAAAAATATTTTTGCTGCCCGATGGAAATGCTGAGTTCACTCGAAAAATGGAAATGCTCGTAGATAAATCGAACTTAGGTTTCGGTATGCGTTCATGGCGATATTCCATGGTTGTTCAGGATAAGGGAATAGAAAAAATGTTTATTGAACCGGGTTATACAGACAACTGCCCTACCGATCCTTTTGAAACCTCAGACGCCGACACTATGTTAACGTACCTAAAATCTAAATAAGACCATAAGTATAAATGGGCTTTAAGTTAAGCTCTTGATTGATCGATATTCAGCGTTGGATTGAGAATCCCTTGAGAATTTATGACGGAAAAATAACGGAAATAGTTTACCCAGGCACCTTTTTACAATGGTCTTGTGTTCCTCTTCTGGGCACCATCTTGTACCATATTGTTTTCATTGAATTTTTTATTAATCTCTGGAGAAACAAAAGAAGTGAGGCGGCAACTTATTGAAATTCAATAAAATACCGGTTCAATTCATATTAAGCCTCTTTTCTCACTCCCTTTTTTGATTGTAGTCTAATCATCAAGTAGTTTCACGTTTGTAGCTACATTATTGCATAATTATAGCGGCTTATCCGTCCATAAAATCGAGCCTAGCTCAGTGTTTTTGTCGGGAGGAAAGAAGAACTTGCTTATATAACTTTGGTTTTTTTCGGAATACTCTATAAGGCTCGCTAATCTGATACAACCTTGACGACAGTTTGTCGGCTAGGGGAAAGAGTTCCATTCCATTGAGCTAGCTGGAACCACTGAACCACTACCGGCTGGCGCCGGCAGGATCGAGTTTGGGCTGGAAGCCTTTAGCGCTTTTCTGAATGCTGTTTCAAATATTGCAATATGATCTCGTCAGTAATGTTACCACTTGTCGTACAAAAATAGCCTCGGGCCCAGAAACGTTGCCCCAATATCGTTTACGCAATGCTGGAAGCTCCTGTTGAGCTTTTTCGTGATGAACACCCCTTCACTCGTTACACAAAACGACTAACGGCAATGTGCTGAGGTATCTCTACGAACATATGCACATGATTTGTCGACAATAAATATACCATGCACAATCGTCACGCCCATCTCCTTATAAACTTGGCGAACAATTGTGCGAACCCGTTCTCGTATTTCTCCCCGCAGAACCTTGTGTCGATATTTAGGTGTCCAAACAATATAGTAACGATGATGAAAAATTGTGTGACAACCTGTTGTATAGCTCATACTATGCTCTATTAAAACGAAGGTTTACCCCTAATGGGGTCTCCATTTTAATAAGACGAGACCTTTGCACGGCAAAGCCCCGGTCTGAGTGTGATTTATGATAAAATATAGTTCTTAATCAGTTGGTTGAAGGTAACTTATGAGCTTTTCAGATTTTGATGTCATCCGCCGCACCCGCAAGGGAAGTTTTCTGAATCAAATTGACCATTTGATCGATTGGAAGCACATTGAAAAAGTCATTAACTAACATTATTCTCCCAAATCTGATGTAACAGGCCGCCCAGCCTATCCTGGTCTGCTGTTATTTAAAATGTTGCTGGTTGGTGTCTGGCACGGCGGTCTTAGCGACGAATCGGTTGAAGACATGGCGAATGCCAATCTGTACGTCATGCGCTTCCTTGATTTGTCTCTCGAAGACGAAGTTCCTGATCATTCGGTACTGCCTCGATTTAGAACCCGCTTAACTGCAGCTAACCCCAATATTGCACCAATACATTAAACTCCGGTCTTAACCCTTATATTTATTGACTTTTGGAAGATTGATTGAAAATACGGTTTGTACCCAACACTTAATTTTCCGGTTCTTAACTTGCCCTGTTCTGAGTTGAGCGCACATGCTTGCTATGCCGCAGAATAACTGTGGCTCCGATCGCGAGCACGTTCAACTCAAAACAGTTCGGCACTTCTTTAAACGGAAAATTCATAACTACTGCCAGATATATTTTGACGTGTGATATGTATTTCTGGATGAGTATAGACGAGCAATAATAATGACTCAATCTTCGGTATAACGAATACCAGTGACGATGTAACGCACGTGCCCAACAGGACGCCGCACACTCACCTCATCATCAAGAGACTTCTTCATCAGCGCACGTGCCACCGGCGAATCCATGCTGATCCATCCCTTCTCAACATCAAACTCATCAGGGCCAACGATGCGATAAGTCACGCACTCACCTCCTTCATCCTCAAGCTCAACCCAAGCGCCAAAAAATACTTGTCGCTGATTTGTTGGTGGTTTATCCACCACGACTAATTCATCAAGACGTTTCTGCAGATAACGAATACGGCGATCTATTTCAGCTAACTGTTTCTTACGATAAATGTACTCGGCATTCTCTGAACGATCGCCTTCAGCTGCCGCCGCAGACAAGGCCACCGTCACTGCACGGCGCTTCACCCACAAAGCCTTAAGCTCCTCAACCAGCGCCTCATAACCAGGCTTGCTAATGTAAGCCGAACTCTTTGGCTGCGGTGGACGATAGCGACTCATACTGACTTCCCTTGTGTAAAGTGAAAATGGCAGCTGTGGGATAACATACCACCGAACCCAACATTATGAATGTTAAGACAGACTCATTCAATCTCAAAAAACTCAATTGAATGTCCTTGCGGTCAAAGTAAGCACGATGAGAAGAATGTGATCGTGAATAGAACCAAAATCGGCGAAGCTAGGGTTACCTATTAAGGACGATAAACTCGCAGCCAGTTCAAAAGTATTTTGTAATTCAGCTTATGATGACAATAAAAAACCTCTGCGATGAACCACTCAACTACCCGACTTCTATGTATTTTCAATGATATGCGAACAATGCCATTTCTTATATTTCTTATCCCCATAAAAAAATTTAGATAGTTACTCATTTTAATGCACTTTATTTGTCTTCTTTTGCCTGGATATCTGTCAGCAATTGCTGGTAATTTGCTCGGACGCCTCTTGTATTTGGGTGGTTCGCACCTAAAACTTTTTCAAAACCCGCCAAAGCCTGCTCCAAATAAGCATTGGCCTTTTTATATTCACCCAATGCATACCAAGCGCTACCCAGATTATTGCGGTAAGTCGCCACTTGGGGATCATCTTCCCCATAGGCTTTTAGGTCACTGGCCAGCGCTTGCGCCAGATAGGCAATGGCTTTTTTATACTCACCTAGCGCATACCAAGCCATACCAAGATTATTGCGATCAATCGCCACATCGGGATGGTCTTCTCCATAGGTTTTCAGGTCACTAGCTAGTGCTTGCTCATAATAGTCTATGGCATTTTTGTACTGGCCCAGAGAATCCCAAGCCGCACCTAAATTATTGCGATTAATTGCTACATTGGGGTGACCTTCTCCAAACAATTTAAGATCATTAGCTAGCGCCAGTTCATGATACTTAATGGCTTTTTTATACTCGCCTAGACTATGTGACAGATCCGCTAAGTCTGACAAATAAACCGTTCTATCAGGTGCTAACTGCACGGCTCGCTGACACAATGTGAATGCCTGACGATAACGTATTTCATCCTTGGCAATCTGACAGCGTTGATAGCTTGCTTCTGCCTTAACCTTATCCGCGTTAGCTGCTTGCGTTTCCATTTGGTGTAATAATTGATCGACCTGCTGGATATCACCATTAGCCAATGCTTGTTGGGTTAAGCTCAGTAATTCAACAGGCACTTGACCCTGGATTGACTCCAACTGCGCAATACGTTTTGTTAAATCCTCAGCGTGTTCCTGGTAACTTCGCTTGGTGTCCTGTAAGCGACCCTGGATAGCATGCAACTGGGCTTCCAGATGCTGTCGATCATTAGCTTGTGCTTTAACAAAGCGTGTTTCCACTTCTTTTTCCCAACGTTTCAATCTTGCTTCGTATTGATGCAGGGAAAGCCCTATATGCACATCACGCACATCACCAGAACCAGTTTCCCCACCGTGACACAACGGGCTGACAACCAAAAACACAAGAATACTATGACGCAGCAAGTTTCGTAATCGTGACATTCCCTTCCCTCGTATGAATAACACTCTATTACCTTTATTTGTCTATTAGTTGATGTATTGGTCAAGCAATTCACTCACCAGGGTCCAATGTAGCAGGTTATGCCTCCTGAAAACCGTGAAAGATTATGCTTAAAAAACACAACTAACCTTATTAATTAATCGTCTTCAAAATTAGCATATAAAATTAATTTTTAAAAAAAGCTAAAGTTTTTTTGATTTTAGCCGAGGACCTATTAGTGACAGTGAAAACTCCCTCATCAGATTACCCGTAATTACATAACAAACATAGCATCTGAACGTCACCAAAATATCATCTTGTGCATTTCGTTAACCTACGTAGTAAATTTTTCCAATAGTTCACCTAATTTGTAAAACGTAAAAAGATTAATTAATAAGCAGCTATAGACCTTTATCTACACGTCTTAAATATTTTCCTGATACTAAGAAGCTTCAGCCAGTTTTAGC
>JAJFJH010000450.1 GCA_021774155.1 Nitrosomonas sp. | reverse complement strand
AAAAGCATGCTCCTGGTTCATCGGAGCAACATAGTCCAGACGATCAAAATAAGGCACGGCCTGCAGATATGTCTTGTACTCCATCAATTTTTCAGTGCCACGATGCAGAAGGCCGATATGTGGATCAACGCGATCTACAATTTCACCGTCCAGTTCAAGCACAAGCCGCAATACGCCGTGTGCTGCGGGGTGCTGGGGACCAAAATTGATGTTGAAATTACGGACAGAGGTTTCAGCCATTATTATTTGTTCCCCTTGTCACTGCCGACATCTTCGTTCGGCAGATCGTATTGTGCGCCTTCCCAGGGTGAAAGAAAATCAAAATTTCTGAATTCCTGACGCAATTCTACGGGCTCGTAAACCACTCGCTTCAATTCATCGTCATAGCGTGTTTCCACATGACCGGTCAAAGGAAAGTCTTTTCTTAGCGGATGGCCATCAAAACCGTAATCAGTCAACAGACGACGCAGGTCGGGATGGCCAGTAAACAGAATGCCGTACATATCGTAAGCTTCACGTTCAAACCATTCCGCACCAGGATATATTCCGGTAATACTGGGCACTGGTGTTTCTTCATCTGTTTGAACCCGAAGGCGGATGCGGGTGTTGTTTTTGGGGCTAAGCAAGTGATAGACCACGTCAAAACGTGCCTCACGCTCAGGATAATCCACACCACACAAATCGATAAAACTAATGAAATTGGTGCGTTTATCATCACGCAAAAAGCGCATTGCCTCAATCACACACTGTCTTTTCAAATTGATATTCAATTCACCAAAGGCAATTTCCCAACTGGCAACAGTTTCACCGAGTTCTCCAGCAACATGCTTGCCCAGTTCTGGGAGGATATCGAGATTTTCAACTTCACTCATCATCGAAATCCCTAGCGCTCAATGGTGCCGGTGCGGCGAATTTTGCGTTGCAACAACATCACACCATATAACAAGGCTTCAGCAGATGGCGGGCAGCCAGGAACATAAATGTCAACTGGCACGATCCGATCGCATCCACGCACAACCGAATAAGAGTAATGGTAATAACCGCCACTGTTTGCACATGAACCCATTGATATTACATATCGTGGCTCTGGCATCTGATCATAAACCTTGCGCAATGCCGGGGCCATTTTATTGGTCAATGTGCCGGCGACTATCATTACATCTGACTGACGCGGGGATGCGCGGGGTGCAAAACCAAAACGCTCCACGTCATAACGCGGCATCGACATATGCATCATTTCAATTGCACAACAGGCCAGGCCAAATGTCATCCACATCAAAGAGCCGGTACGTGCCCAGGTTATCAGTTCATCCGTTGAGGTTACAAGAAACCCCTTATCCGCCAATTCATCATTTATTTCACCAAAAAACATATTGTCACTGCCAATGGGTTTTCCAGTGGCGGGATCGACAATACCTTTGGGCTGTGGTGCGATAAGGGTGGTTGAACCGTCTCTCATTTGCATGCTTTCTTATTCGTCGCTACACGTTATTTTCAATACCAACTGTATTTCGGCGCCTTTTCACAATCCATCTGGAATATTTCTGGGATCAGTTTGCAGGATTAATCCCATTCCAAGGCACCCTTTTTCCACTCATAAATAAATCCAACGGTAAGAATCCCCAAAAATACCGTCATTGACCAGAATCCAAACCAACCCAATGTTCCAAAACTGACAGCCCATGGAAACAGGAAGGCTACCTCCAGATCAAAGATGATAAACAATATGGCAACCAGATAAAATCGAACATCGAACTTCATACGTGCATCGTCAAACGGATTAAAACCACATTCGTAAGCCGATAATTTCTCAGAGTCGGGAGCCTTGAACGCAACCAGGAAGGGTGCGACCAGCAAACCGAGGACGATAACCAGTGAAAGAGCAATAAATACGATTACAGGAAGATATGATAGCAGCAGTGTTTCCAAGATATGCGCTCCTATTTTTGGCAATAACAGATTGTGACTGTTTTTTCGCTCAATTTCCAGTACCGAATTGATGGAAGTTGGTTATCCCACAGACTTTACAATGGCAAGAGACAAAGCGCGAAAAATTGACCTTTATCAATTCCCCACAATTATTTTTCGATATTGCGCAATATTGATGCTCAAATTGGTGAGATCAGAAATAAAATCGAATCTATCTGCGGGATAACCAGTGATCCATTCGATCAAATCCCTCTACCATGCGTTGATGATTTCCGGCAAAGGAAAAACGCATCCATGAATCGCCCCTCGCCAGATCGAAATCCAACCCGGGTGTCACTGCGACGCCGGTGTGATCAAGTATTTCGTTTGCCAGATCCATGGAATTGGCCGATAGCGGGCTGATATTGGCATAAGCGTAAAACGCTCCGTCTATCGGCTGGATATTGGTCAGCCCGAGTTTTGGCAGGCGTTCGAGAAATAATTTACGATTTTCCATGTAAGTCTGGCGCACCTCTTCCATCTCCTGATGGCCATCAAGGGCTGCAACTGCTGCCACCTGGGATATTTCCGGCGCACATATGAACAGGTTTTGTTGAAGTCGATCGATGGTTCTAATCAGGCACTCGGGCACGATCATCCAGCCAATACGCCAACCGGTCATACAATAATATTTGGAAAATGAATTAATAATGACCACGTCATCTGTATATTCCAGGGCACAGGCTTCTTTCATCGTATAAGTCAGGCCATGATAAATTTCATCCGATATGAAACGAATTCCCAGATTTGAAGCGGTCTTGAGCAATTTCTCAAATTCGTCCCGCTCCAGCATAGTTCCGTTCGGGTTATTTGGATTGGCAAACAGTACACCGTCGA
>JAJFJH010000449.1 GCA_021774155.1 Nitrosomonas sp. | reverse complement strand
GCCAAGGACGGGCAGATAATACGCCTGAAAGGCCAGGGTGAAAAACATCCCGGAGCGGAACCTGGCGATGCACTTATCACCCTGGTTGTCAAACAGGGTGGGAAATTCGAAATCAGGGGAACCGACCTGCGTACAGAAGCGGAATTATCACTTGAAACTGCGGTAAATGGTGGCAAAATTGCTGTCGATACTCTGGATGGCAAAATTTCACTTGGAATACCAGCCTGGACAACAAGCGGAAAAATTTTCCGGTTGAAAGGAAAAGGACTGCCCACCAAAGCCAAGGGAATGGGCGATTTGCTGGTTCGGGTGATGATCTCTCTTCCAAAAGAGGGCGACGAACGACTGAAGAAATTATTTGGCGATGATACTCAGGGCCAACCGGGAAATTGAGACAGTCAATTATACACATTGCCCTTGTTGTCAAAGATTATGATGAGGCTATAGATTTCTATACAAAAAAATTACACTTTAAATTGATAGAAGATACCTATCAGGCTGAGCAGGACAAACGCTGGGTGGTGATCGCACCACCCGGATCCAGTGGAACAACTATATTGCTGGCCAGGGCCTCAAAGCGCGAACAGCAGCCATTCATCGGCAATCAGTCAGGTGGCCGGGTATTTTTGTTTCTCAACAGTGATAATTTCTGGCGGGACTATAATGACATGTGTGCCAGGGGAATAAAATTCATTCGCGAACCAAAACAGCAGGATTATGGCATGGTCGCCGTGTTTGAGGACCTTTATGGAAATCTCTGGGATTTGCTGCAATTAAATGATGATCATCCTTTATCGTTTGAATGATAAACGTGGGCTGTTTCCTGATCAAATCAGAACACTCCTCCTCTTGCCCCCTCACCTCCATTATGCGATAGGCACACAAAACAAAGTCTGGAGATGGCTACATGGCTGATAAAAACGGATTAATGGCGGGAAAACGGGGCATCGTTTTGGGATTGGCCAACAAACGGTCAATTGCCTGGGGCATAGCAAAATCCCTGGCGGATGCAGGCGCGGAAATTGCCATGACCTGGCAGGGAGATGCATTGAAAAAACGTGTTGAACCCCTTTGTGAAGAACTGGGTGGACTGCTGGTTGGGCATTGTGATGTGACTGAACCAGAAACTATTGACGCGGTTTTCGCCAAACTGGAAAAAGAATGGGGGAAAATTGATTTCCTCGTTCATGCCATCGGTTTTTCCGACAAAGATGAATTGACCGGCAGATATCTGGATACCACTGCGGACAATTTCCGCCTGACCATGGATATTTCCGTATACTCATTTACGGCCGTCGCACAGCGGGCTGAAAAATTAATGACCGAAGGTGGCTCGATGCTCACCATGACCTATTATGGCGCGGAAAAAGTAATGCCCAACTATAATGTCATGGGAGTGGCAAAGGCAGCTCTTGAGGCATCTGTCAAATATCTTGCGGTTGATCTGGGCAAACAGAACATACGGGTGAATGCTATTTCCGCAGGCCCGATAAAGACGCTGGCCGCTTCGGGTATTGGTGATTTTCGTTATATTTTGAAGTGGAATGAATATAATTCGCCGTTGCGTCGCACAGTAACCATTGATGAAGTTGGCGATGCCTCACTCTATCTTT
Organism: Nitrosomonas sp.; assembly: GCA_021774155.1. Lineage (GTDB taxonomy): Bacteria > Pseudomonadota > Gammaproteobacteria > Burkholderiales > Nitrosomonadaceae > Nitrosomonas. Next base: position 1,120 of record JAJFJH010000449.1, on the reverse strand, counting down.
TATCGGACCTGTCACGTGCGGTAACCGGTGAAGTTCATCATGTTGATTCCGGCTATCATACTGTCGGCATGAAATCAGTTGATGCACCTGACATATCTGTTGTCTAACCTCCAGTTTAACGTTGATGCCCAATCCAACTATATATTATATCCGCCATGGCCAAACTGACTGGAACGCAGAATTTCGCTTTCAGGGTCAATGTGATATTCCGCTTAACGTCAAAGGTCAGGCCCAGGCTGATGAAAATGGGCGCAAATTACATGAATTAATAGGTAAAGGCGAGGGAATGGATTTTATTTCCAGCCCCCTTGGACGCACGCAAGAGACGATGCAACGAATACGCCAGGCTTTGGGACTGCCCCCGGAAGAATACAGGCTGGATGAGCGACTATTAGAAATTTCCTATGGAGATCTTGAAGGCACCACGCTTGCTGATCTTAAGACCAACAACAATCAGTTGCACCGTTACCGAAAAGCCAATGCCTGGCGATTTCAACCCAACAATGGCGAAAGTCACGAGATGGTACTGGGCCGGTTGAGCGACTGGCACAAATCACTTGAACGTGATTGTGTAGTGGCAGCCCACGGGGCGATAGGGCGGGTCTTGCGATATTATCTGCTTGATCTTGATGGTCAGGAAGCTGCGCGATTTGCTTTTCCACAAGACAAAATATGCATCATTCGCAAAGGTCGGGAACAGTTTGTCTGATTTTATGTATTCTGCATTGAGCTTCAACCGTCACTGCAATATGTTTAACCTTGTTGTTCTGGTAATTTACCCCTTTAAGAACCTTAAAACCTGTTAGCAGTCACTCATGTCATATAATACGTTCGGTCATATGTTTCGTGTCACAACCTGGGGTGAAAGCCATGGTATGGCGATTGGTTGCGTGGTTGACGGGTGCCCGCCAGGTATAGAATTCACAGTGGCGGAGCTGCAGGAATGGCTGGATAAAAGAAAACCCGGGCAATCGCGATTTACTACACAACGCCGGGAAGCCGATGAAGTGCAGATATTGTCAGGGGTGCTGGCTAAAGAAGGGTCAGACGAAATTCTGATTACAACGGGCACTCCAATATCACTGAAAATAGACAATACCGATCAACGATCAAAAGACTA
>JAJFJH010000448.1 GCA_021774155.1 Nitrosomonas sp. | reverse complement strand
AAGCGGTCAGAAAAAAACCGCCGGTACCACAAGCAGGGTCGGCAATCGTCTTGCCCGGTTCGGGTTGCACGCATTCCACCATGGCCTTGATCAGCGCACGCGGTGTGAAATACTGACCAGCGCCGGATTTGGTATCCTCGGCGTTTTTCTCAAGTAAGCCCTCATAAATATCGCCCTTGGTGTCCGCGCCCATTGTGACCCATTCCGTGCCATCAATCATATCAATCAAGCGGAACAGCTTGGCCGGGTCTTGGATTTTGTTTTGTGACTTGGTGAATATCTGGCCGAGCATACCTTTCTTGGTGCTAAGCTCACGCAGCAACGTAATGTAATGACCTTCCAGCTCCGCACCTTTCCTGGATTTAAGACTTTGCCAATTATATTCGGCGGGAATACCTACATCACGGTTATAAGGCGGCTTAGAATATTCATCTGCCATTTTCAGGAAGATAAGATAGGTGAGCTGCTCCAGATAATCGCCATAGCCCACACCATCATCCCGCAGGGTGGTACAGAAGCTCCAAACCTTAGATACGATTGATGCTGCGTTCATATTATGCGTGTCCTTCTTTCATAATTTCTTCGGCTTCCCATTCCTTATAATTTTTTCTGGTGCCTTCAACTTTCCATTCCATAGGCCCGGATGCAGGTCTTCCATTGACAACCGCTGCTGCAGCACTAGGGCTATTGAATGCATAATTTTCAGTAAAGATACGGTTTTTACCATCTATGGCCAGAATGCCTTGATCTACAAGCTCATCAAAAAGCTTGCCGTAGCTGCTATTTTTAGCTGTGGTGCTTGTCCACTCCATTTTTGCTTTTGATCCGGCTTCTACGATGAAATGACTATCTTCTATCGTGGCCCGTGCCGTAAGACCGTGCTTGGGCGTGTTTAACACAAAGATCGGTTTGTCACTGTTGGTATTGGCAGCCTCCAACCGTTCTATAGTTCTTATGTTTTGGATAAAGAAATCAAATTTTAAAGCAGGCAAGACAAGGTAGATGTTATCCAGAAAATCTTCCATATGTGCTTCTGCTGCTTCACTTAATAGAGAGGTCGCAGGATTGTTACCATTATCGAGTGGTATTTTATTGGCCTGTTTGGCTTTTTCGACAAGGCGGCTTTCTAAGTAACGAATATGTGCTTTGTTCAATTGTTCGCCGCTTGAAGTAATGAATATTGCCGTAGACCACCAGTCTTTCAGCGCATCATGATTTTTTATGCGTTTGGCAATATCATCACTCTCACCAATATACAATAAAGGCCCGTCATCATTTTCACCTAACAAAAGATACACACCCGGTCTGCTGGCTTCTTCACGTTTAAGGGCATCTTTAAGCTGTGTTCGGCTAGTCACAAGAACATGCCCCGTCCACTGAAACGGGATAGTTGCCGTCAGCATGCCATCGGGATCGCCATTTACAAAAAACAACTCTATAGAGCGCCCTTTTTTATTGGGTATCATGCCGCGTTCCTTTTCTTGCTTGTTGTATTTTCTTTCTCGGCCTTGATACGTTCGAGCAGGACTGATGCGGGTTCATCATTCGTGTCTTGTGCAACCAGCTTGCCCGAGAAGGCTTGTTTTAGGATAGATTGGCGCAGGGCTTCAGATTTTTGAAGCTGGAAATCTATATCTGTCTCAGTGCGATCAATCAGAGACATCTGCTCTTCGAGCAAATCGACGATTAAGCGTTGTTCTTCCAAAGGGCAGTAGGGAAACGGGTAATGCGCTAATTTCTCACCATTGATATTGGATTGATTTACCCCGTCTGTTTTAACTTTGTTGCCATACTGTTTGGCAGTATGCGAATTTAAGTAAAAATTGAGAAAATGTGCATCCACAATGCTGTTTATCTGATTCACGCGCATGAGGTAGCCTGCAAAAATTGCGGGGCGTTCACCCTTAAAGATAGCCGTCTTTCCAACCCACTCTGGGCTATTTGTTCTGTTGAACAAGACGTCATCTGTTTTCAGCAAATAATCTGATATTTCCTGTGGGTCGGAGCTAAAAACAAGGTCGCTCCAGTCGAATTTCATATTTTGTATATTGCCCATGCGTAATACTGGCACATCACCTGATTTCGATGATTTTGCACCCGTGCCATATTCAATGCCGCATGTCATCCATCCCAAGCGATCCCAGCGCCATTCTGTTGGAAGCGAAGAGAGCCAGCTAAAATCTTCATCCGAAAGTTGACGCGGCTCTTTTAGCTTTTTCTTACCTAGCTTTTTGGCTTCTGCTTCACGCTCGTGTTTGATGCGTTCCAGCAGTTCACCGGCAGTTTCGAGTTTGTCTTTGTTTTCCTCGCGCCAGTTGGCGGTTAGTTTTCCCTCGAAGGCGTGTTTGAGGACGGCTTGGCGGTAGATTTTGAGCTGTTCACGGGCAGTTTTGAGGCTTTCTATCCCCTTATCCAGTTCGGAAAACAGCTCTTCAATCTTGGTCACAATCCGCTTTTGTTCGTTGTGTGGTGGCAAACCAATATCAAGAGCATAAGCATCGTCTCGATTTAAACCTGGAATAGCAGTTGAACGATCAAATTGATGTAAGCGTAAACTCAGCAAAAGGTAATACATAAATTTTAGATCATAGACCGAGCTTTCCTGAATGTAGTATGTTGTATCAATAGGCCAGCAACTATCCGTAGAAAAAGTTGGGATTCCTGCTGCGCCTTTGCGACCAACTACGATAACAGGGCCTTCAACTAAAAATGCGTCATGATAATCAACAATTCCGTTCGAGCCATACACAGGATAGTTGCCATCATGATTGCGTACTTTTTTAGTCAGGCCCTTGCCGTACACAAGCTCTGTTACGTCGCCTAACTTTATAGGTTCCCAGTTGTTAGGTAATTCCATCACGCCGCCAACACCTCGTTTAATTCGCTAATCAGCTTGTCCATATCATTCCCGAACAGCATATACATTTTGCCCATACCGCCTTTGGCATCGAATGGGTTTGATTCCAGATCGTCGCGGTCGATATGAAATGAATTGACGACATGATCCCGGATCATGTGCAGCCATTCCATTTGTTCCTTGTTAAATTTCGCACTGCCCCCGCTGTGGTGTTTCATAATCCAGTCCTGAAAGTTCTTCCGCACGGTCTCGCTGTGGCGTGACACGGCTTTATCAATGCCGCACGCCCGGCGGATAAGTGCGATCAACGCGGTGAGTTCGCTGACCGGATTTTCACCCTGATAATCATCAAGGTGGGCGTAGGCTCGCCATACACGCAAAGGTGCCAGTTTCGGTTTGTCTTCACGGATTTTGTCCATGACGGCTTTAATCATTGCGTAGGTCACGGTTTGCCGTCTGTGTGGGGTTTTGTAGAAAATGGTTAACGCTTCGATCTCATCGCGGTTTTCTTGTAAATAAGCTTCAAAGTCCTGCACCATGGCTTTGGCGTTTTCTTCTGCGTCTCCAGCCCAACCCACATTTGTCGGTTTATCAATCGCACCGTGGTCGATGATCTGTTCCTTGTCCCGCCGGATACTATCGAGCAACTCGATCAACTCCCCAGTAAAAGCATTTGCGGCGTTACTGACCAGATCGTTTTGCGCTTTTGTACGAGTTTCTGGTTGTGGCTCCTGATCTGCAGGTATCTTATCAATCTCTCGCGCTTTTTTATCGATATTGTCCGGGTCGATGGCGGCAAGCAGACTGCCCACAATATCGGTCAGTTCCAAACCGCCGGATTTTTCCTTGATTCGTTCAAGGTCTTTATCATCTAGCTGTTTATTCAGGCGAGAAAGACGACCGGCAAGGGAGCTGACCGTATCTTCATCCGTTGCGCCCATCATCACGCCCATAGCGAGGTCTTTGAGCGACACAGTAGGTTTCGTGATTAGCGGCTGGCTTGCGGTTTTTAGGGATTTAGTAACACCGATTGCATCCACAATTACATAGTGAGTTTTGGCACTGGTTGCCGAGGGCGTAACTTTTTTCAAATCGTCATAGCCCAGCGTTCTTGTGCCGCGCCCCTTCATTTGCTCAAAGTAATTGCGGCTTTTGACATCGCGCATAAAGAGCAAACATTCCAGCGGCTTTACGTCAGTTCCCGTGGCGATCATGTCCACCGTCACAGCAATACGCGGGTTATAGTCATTACGAAATTGTGCCAGTACGGATTTAGGGTCTTCCGTGACTTTATAGGTGATCTTCTTGCAAAACTCGTTTCCTTCGCCGAATTCCTTTCGCACGGTCTGGATAATATCATCGGCGTGACTGTCGGTTTTAGCGAAAATCAGTGTCTTGGGAACTTCGTTACGTCCGGGGAATATATTCGGTAATTGCTCCTTGAAGGTACGGATCACGGTGCGGATTTGATCGGGGAGGACAATGTTTTTATCCAATTGGGTGGAAGCATAAACCTCATCTTCATCCTGCGTTTCCCAGCGTTTCTTGCGGGTAAGCTTTTCCCGGCGTTCGACTTGCTGGTTTGCCCTGATTGTGCCGCCTTGGTTTGTTCGCTCAGTCTCAATCACATAGATTTCATTACCGACATTCACGCCATCGGCCACGGCTTTTTCATGATCGTATTCGCTGACCACGTTCTTTTCAAAAAAACCATAGGTGCGGTTATCCGGCGTGGCAGTCAGCCCGATCAGGTAAGCATCAAAATACTCAATGACTTGCCGCCATAGATTATAAATCGAGCGGTGACATTCATCGATGACGATGAAATCAAAGAATTCGGGTGGGACTTTTTCGTTATAGCCTACAGGCACGGGTTCTTTTGGCTTGGTCAGTTGTTCGGCCAGCGGGGTTTCCTCTGCCGCCTCGTCTAACTCTTCGTCTTTCAGGATAGAATACATGCGCTGTATGGTGCTGATACAAACCTGTGCGTCTTTTGGCACATGCCGGGATGATAGCCGCCTTGCGTTGTAAAGCTCGGTGAATTTGCGGTTATCGTCATTCGGCACGAATTTCATGAATTCCTGTTCGGCCTGTTCCCCAAGATTTTTGGTATCCACCAGAAACAGAATGCGCTTGGCATCAGCATGTTTTAAAAGACGGTAAGCCGAGGTAATTGCTGTGAAGGTCTTACCTGAGCCTGTCGCCATTTGCACCAAAGCACGGGGCCGATCTTCTTTAAAAGATTGCTCTAGGTTTTCAATGGCTGTTATCTGGCAATTCCGCAATCCCTCATGGTTAAGCGGAGGCATGTTTTGCAAACGGCCTCGTAACGACTTTGGCTGTTCATGCCATTCTTTAAGAATTTGCGGTCTGTGGAAGGTGAAAATTTCCCGTGATCGTGGCTTCGGGTCTTTGCCGTTGGTGAAACGAGTGATGATCCCGGTACTTTCATAGACGAATGGTAATGGCTCACTGTTACTCACCCATTTCAGTTTGGCCTTGGCGTAATCACCGGATTGTTTCTCTACTGTGGTGATATTCTGGCCTTCTTCTTCCCGCTTGGCTTCGATCACACCTATGGCCAGTTTATCCACGAATAGAACGTAATCAGCCGGGCCGACATCGGTTTGATACTCACGCACGGCTATGCCCAACCCTGCTGTGAAATCAATCTTATCCTTATCCTGAACCTTCCAGCCAGCCTGAATCAGCATTTTATCAATATTGTCTCGAGCTTTTTGTTCAGGGTTCTGGTTTTTGTCAGCCATTCATTATCCTTGTGCAAAAGTTCAATCAGCCAGCTTAGATACCGGATGATTTCTTTCGAGAACGGCATCTTATTATTTAGATTATATCTGCTTATGTAACCAATTGGAGAGTATGGAAAAATTAGCAGATAGGCAACTGTAAGTTTTTATTTAGGAAAATGCATCCAAGGACAATTCCTTGGTTGTCATCCACTGGCGAAACAGTGGTCGAGATTAAGCGGCGAAACGCTCACGGCATCCAAACGGCGAACGATTGGTCTCAAAGAATTTGTCGATGGGATTCCAAAGGGAGGTATGAAATGCTCCCTTGGCCACGGGGGTTTTGGGGGCAGCTTGGAGGCTCCCCCGAATGGTGATTGAACGGCCAAACGTTCACTGGTGCATGAAGGCTCGATGCTGAAAATGCACCACAAATGCGCTTACCTGAAATTTTGCAACGCAATATTTGAAGTCTAGCGCACCCGAGAGGGATGCAACGGGAGAACGGCAGTGTCTCCCTTGCCAAGATAGGCGTTGGGCTGGAAAATGGAACATTTTGTAGTACAACGCACATCTTGCGTGTAACGTGAAGCGATGTAGGACAATAAGCGCCTGCGTAGTACAAAAGGATTGACGTATTAATGTTTCGGAAATTTCTCGATCAGGATAGTGGGATTGGACGTTTACAAAACAACCTGAACTGTATTGGCTCATCCACGATCTAACATCTGGTTATTTCGTAGGGAATCGAGAGGGTTGTCCAGAACGAACAACCCGCCCGACTGGTGGGATTAATCCGTGGCAGTTTTAGCAACACGAAAGTCATCTGAAGAAAGTTCTGGGCGCGTCTGCAAATAGTCTTCCAACTCCATGTTGGCCTCTTCAAGTGTCGGGAATCTCACAGGCAGCCCGTTTTCTGACCAAGTGTTGATCCAGCCTTGGCCTAGGGTTTTATGCTGTATTTCGTATGTCATTGCTCTATCTCCTTGTTGGTTTTTCAATGCAGAGATAAAAGCCGAAGGCAATGGTGCAGCCGTCAACTGGTTACCCGGATTTTTGGAGCGGGCCGCCAGTTGACGACAAGACAGACTCGGTTATCGAATTAAAAGAATGAAAAATCAGCTCATGGGATGAGCATCTATCGAAATATAAAAATCAGGGTAATAATGCTTAAATAATTTGAAGGAACCTCTAAAGCAATATTATTTAAGGCCGATATATTAATTGTAGGAAGGACGCAGCCTACGGTAAAAAACGAAGCATTTCATCATTGTAAAAACCCCGGGAAATCTTCCCCCTTAAAGATTTCCCGGGACTCCTCAAGAAAATCGTTACTAGAACTTATTCGATTTAACTCCTGTTTATCCATTCCTCACCATTTAAAACGAACTAATCTCCAATTTTAATAAGCATATGCCACCGGCACATCATGCCAGCTTGTGGTGTAATTTGGCGACATATTTCCCCGGCGCATAGTCCACGGCTTTCGATTACCCGCTGAAAAAACAGATACAGTGTTGCGGCCATAGCGCCGGTTCAATTGATCGATGGCATTCATCAGTTTTGTTGATTTCTCATCTGCTCCATACTCTGTAAACAATGAACCTTGAGACATCACAACAGAAGAGATACCCGTTAACATCACGCCGGTCTTTTTATAGGCAAATCCCGGGCGATAGATACGCTCTAAACCAAATAAAGCAGCGCGTATCAATAAACGGGTATCACCACTCGCATTGGGCAGTGGCACCGTGATGCTATTACTGTATTGCGGGTCTTGTTCGCGATGGGGGTTGGTTTCTACAAATACTTGAATGGCGTCACAGGTTGACTGCTGGCCGCGCAATTTTTCTGCGGCGCTGCTCACATAGCTCGCAACAGATTCTTTCAGCTCCGGCAACGTATAGACTAGCTGACCAAAAGAGCGCGAAGAAATGATCTGTTTTCGCGGCGGCGTTACTTCTTCTAATGCCAAACATGATATACCGTTCAATTCATTGCCAGTGCGCTCCATCACCACGCCAAACTTTGAGCGCAGCCATGATGTGGGTGTATTACGCAAGGCTTGCACAGTTTTAATTCCCGCCGCTTCCAGCTTTAAGCTAATGCGTGATCCTACACCCCATACTTCACGCACGGCAATATTTGCCAATAACGCATCAATTTGTTCTGATGATAATGACCCCAGATCACACACCCCATTAAAAGCCGGTTGTTTCTTGGCAATATGATTGGCGAGTTTTGCCAACGTCTTGGACGCGCCAAACCCTACACAAACCGGCAGCCCTAACCACTGGCGGACACGCTGACGCATGGACTGCCCCATTTCAGTGGCTGATGACCACAATATATTTAAGCCGTTTAGGCTTAAGAAACATTCATCAATGGAATAGATTTCTACGTCAGGACTGAAATCCCGCAAAATCGTCATGACCCGGTCTGACATATCGCCGTACAGCGTATAGTTGGATGATAAGGCAACGATATGATGTTTCTTTGCCAAGTCTTTTAACTGAAACCATGGCGCGGCCATTTTAATACCCAGTGCTTTGACTTCATTGGAACGGGCTACTGCACAACCGTCATTGTTCGAAAGTACGACTACAGGACGGTTTTCAAGTTTCGGATTAAATGCCCGCTCACAACTGACATAGAAATTATTCACATCCACCAGTGCAAATACGGGTCGATTGGCAGATGGACTGTCGGAGCGCATGATTACACCGCGAATTTTGATACTGTTCCAACCACAACGCCCCACACCTGCAATTCTTCATGTTCTCTAAAGCAGATCGGCTGATAATCAGGGTGCTCCGCATGTAACTCAACCACTTCATCCTGACAGTAAAGCCGTTTAACCGTATATTCGTTATTGATTACCGCCAATACGATATGGTTGTGTTTGGGTTCAACAGAACGATCCACAATCAGCATATCGCCATCATGAATATGTGCACCGGTCATAGAATCTCCAATGACGCGGAAGAAAAACGTCGCTGTCTTATTGCGAACCAGATAGGTGTTGAGATCAAGGCCGCTTTCAATATAGTCGTCTGCCGGTGAAGGAAAACCAGCAGGGATACGATGATGCAACAATGGTAATTGACAAGCCCTCGGATCGCGCTTTGCTCGCTGTAAGGGGGGCAATGCAGTCGATGTACGCGCGTATGAAATTCGAGTGATATTGGTCATGGCAGGTAATTTGGCTACACTATAAGATGATCAGTATAAAACACTCAACGAACTCATGACAATCGATCTATGTGCACGCGATTATGCTTACATATCAAAACATAGAAAACAAAATTGTTTTTGAAGCGCTCGAAGAGGCTTAGCTCTCAGCTTCAAAAATTGGATCAAAGCCAGCCCACATCATGCGTTGACCATCAAACGGCATTTCTGGCATTTCTTTCCATCTTGGGTCAGATTCCATTTCTTTTGCCGCTGCTTCGTAGGTTTTTTTATCTGGCCATTCAATCCAAGAAAACACAACTGTTTCATCATCTTTAGCTTTCACGGCGCGTTTGAAGTCCGTAACTTTGCCATCAGTGACACTGTCACCCCATGCCTCGACGATTTTCAGAGCGCCATATTCTTGAAAAATGGGCGCGGATTTTTCTGCTAATTTTATATATGCGTCTTTGTTTTTGGTGGGAACTGGTATAAGAAATCCTTGAATATAACTCATTTGTTTTTCCTTTCGTCTATATTAAAACTTTTTGCTTGTGATGTTTAAGACTTTACCCGGTTGGACGAGCACAACAAAATTTCCGTCAAGATTGCAAAGCCGCACGAGATTGACCGATGGTGCTGGCTCAACATCTCCCGGATTAAGCCCAGATTTTTCGAGTCGCGCGTGCTCGTCTCTTAAGCCATCGACAATCATGGTGAGCGCCAAAAATAATTGATATAGTGCTTCTTCAGTTTTTGGCGATCAGGTAAGTACCCGCGCCAATCATAAGAGCACCCGAGGCTAGCCGGGCTTGATTCTCAATTGCCAGTCCTTTGCTCATAAGCATAACTTTCGTTGCCGTAAAAGCATAGATCAATTTGACACCGCCGACAGTGACAACCGTTACGAGTAAAATGACAGATATGTCCGGTAACGTCAGTGCAGATACATCGACAAATGCTGGAAACAGGCTGGCATAAAAGAAAATTGCTTTAACGTCCCCAAGCGTCACAAACAGGCCTGCGAGGAAACTGGCGAATATTCCGTTGCTGGCACCGGAATATTCAAAGGTTATTTTTTTCGTTCTGCTTCTGATCAAGGTTATACCGAACCAGATCAGGTAAATGCCTGCTGCGAATTTGATCGCAAAAAATAAACTGCCCATCATTCCGGACAAAGCTGTTAAACCCAGTATTGCCAGCATCACAAATATCAAATCGCCAACCACAATGCCCATTGAAACGGCAACGCCATTGGCCAGATTCATCGTGGCCGAGCGAGCAACAACCAAAGCCACACTCGTGCTGGGAATGGCGGCGAGCGTTATCATGATGATAAAAAGTGCCAAAGCGTCAAAAAGACTCATGGGGGTTCCTGCGATACGTTTGGTAATAGCCGGATTTCATTAACATGCATATTCATAAAAAGCTTTACATTCTTTTACATGTTACAGCCGATTACGTTGGTATGAAAGTAGTTGCAAACTTTAAAGCCGCAATCGCGTCTTCCCCCTGAACGATTTGCCAAACAGTGGGATAAATCTTGCATCATTTCACCGTACATTTTCATATAAGCGCGATAGTGACGAATTTTGTTTTGGTTATTCGGCATTGACGGTGAGCCTTTCCTCGGCGTTGGCATAGTGCGAAAGTGCGCGGTAGATGGTTCGCGGAGAAACATCGAAATTGCCCGCGATTTCTTTGGGTGTGATTTTGGGATGGCTCTGTAGCAGGTCTTGCGCATGAACAATCTGAACATGTGAGAGCTTTCTCGGCCTGCCAATAAGTACGCCCCGCTGTCGCGCCGCTTCCATCCCGGCCTTGGTGCGCTCGCGAATAAGATTACGTTCCAGTTCCGAAAACGCATGACGTATCTGATACATGCATTTTCCCATTGGGGTGCTGGTATCGATATTTTCAGTCAGACACCGGAACGCAACGCCTCGGTTTTCAAACACTTCCAGAATATCCAACGCGTTTTTAAGCGAACGAAAGGCGCGATCCATCTTCCAGACGACAAAAACATCGCCCGCTTGCAAACCAGCCAAAGCCTGCTCAAAACCGGGCCGTTGTTTGGCGGTGGCTGATACGCCGCAATCCTCAAAAATAGCGCTGCATCCGGCCAATTTCAAAGCATTGAGTTGCAGATCGAGATGCTGATCTTCCGTAGAGACACGAGCGTAACCGATGATGCGGCCAGAATTTTCCACCATGTGATTGTGCTTTTCGTACATTTTAATCCTTTAGCGATAGACAAAAGGGAACCCTTCTGACTTACCTTCATACGCGCTCCTGATCAACTAAAAAATGTAAAAACTGCGGTAAAAAACACCCGAAATCGGCTGTTATTCCGCCGCAAGGAAATATGTGAATTGTGACAAAATGGTTCCCTTTTGTCACATATCAAGATACTGAAAAACATAGCGTTTTTCTGTGTTTTAGGTATGGTTTTTGGCGCGGGAATTGTGTTTGCGAAAGATGAGTTACCATCAGTGAAAAATGACTACATCCCGTGTGATGTACAGCCCTGCGTCACAATTTCCGGAAGTGAGTGGTCTGAGAAAAACCAAAATGGCGTTGCTGTTGCCGTGCGAATGGGCGTGAAACCCGCTGTTACCGATGAGCAAATAAAAATGGTGCTTACCCACGATCTTAAGAAACATGGCGTGAATAACATTAAATTCTTTTACGAACAAAATGACGCGCCTGCTAACCTTATTTTTCTACATGTGCGCGGCGGATTAGAAGGGCCATTCCTGATAGGCGACGTGAGGGAACAAATTCCTTCAATTGCAAAGCGGGCATTAAACACCAACCCGCTTTTTGGTGTCGATTAGGAATTAAAGTTTGAGGAAAGCGTTTACTTCGGATACCTGTTCATTTTGTGCGACAACATCCTGATTGCTATCATCCGCATTTTTGATTTCATGTTGTGTATTTTGATCGGTTGTCGTTCGGGCGGCTAACATCATTTCTTCGGTGTAACCACGTTCCTTCATTTCATCGAGAATTTGCTCCCGGCGCTGCGTACTGGTGTTGTCATCATCCAACTCTGCGACAACCGCTTTGGCATTACTCAGGTGGTACTGTTTCTGCGCCCATTCCGCGTAATCGCTATATTGTGGATCGTTTTGGTATTTGCCCTTAATCGAGCCATCGGGATTCAGCATTTCTTCAATGAGGTGTTTTTCCAGCCGCTTGCGATAAGCTTCAATATTTTCGCCGGATTCCTGCTGCGGAATATCGTCCGCGTCTAATATCTCAAGCGCTAGTTTTTCTCGCCATGCATCACCGTCACGTTCTTGGAATGAGTCTTCCAACGCCTTGATGTGGGCCTTCATTTGTTCAATATCAGCGCGGATTTGCTCAACCAATTCGACAAGCTGCGTCGTTCTGCGCTCTTTGGCTTTGCGTTCTTGGGCTTGTTTGGATTCGTTGTTGCTGACGACAGAACCGCGCTCCATTACACCGCTAACGGAATCGCTGAGCTGCCCATGTAAAATGTTGGTTTCGATTTCAGCGAGTTCATGTCCGCGCAGACGGTTAAATTCTGCATCTGACAAACACGCATCACAATGAATGAAAATATCTGTTAACCCGCCGGGAACCCGTAAGTTTTCGTCCGTAAGCTTAACCATGGACGGCCCCGCTTTGGAACAATGCTGCCGAAAAGCCTAGGTATGCTATCGTCTCCCGAAGCTTGAGAATAACAACGTTATTCTCAATCACTGCTAATGAAATATCAGGCACACCGCGCCCCATTGTCCCTGCCTCCCAGTTAGAGTATTGGCTTGAAAGCGTCATCACACACGCAAAATCGCCCTTTTACATTAACAAGAATGGGTTAATAAGCGGTTAATACCCTTGCGGTTATATTACCTTTTAATTTCGCGCTTTGAGGCCCCAGCATCCCAATTGGGGTGCTGGGGTTGGAGCATGGAATTATTGCAATCCCAGTATGCGCAAAGGATTGATGATGATGGATTGGTTTTGGTTTGCATGGCCTGATTTAATAGCTTCCAATGCGCCTTTGCCTTGATTGCCTGTAGTAGCTGCAATATGAAAGGTCGAGGCGTAAGTATCGCCATCAATTGATAGCCGCAACTCACCTGAAACACCTTGCTGCGCAATGCCTTCATAGAAATTAACCGCAATCAGTAAAACCCTTAAATCCAATGGAATCTTAAATGCAATAGTCTCAAAGCCATTAGTCGGAGTGGGTGAATTGCGGTAATCTTTCCAGTAACGCCCTTGCGCTGATTCAGCGTGACCAAAATACAAAATTGGTGCACCCGGCGTAGCCCGTGCATATAAATCCAAATCGCATTCACCACATTGCCATGATATGCCGATTTCAACATGATTAGCTCTACGTATTTGCGCCTTTGTTATCTGCGCAGTGCTTAAAGGCCGGTCATAAATCGACTGTTTATTTTCTTCCAAACGCAGGCGGATCATTTCCAGTTTGCCGGATTTAACAGGCGTATAGTGATGATTAGCTGGCGTAACATTATGCTTGATCCGGCGAAACAAAGTTGGCAGATCACCCACAAAACTCGCCAGTTTTCCGCCTTGTTGTTCCACGTATAATGCCCAGAAGCGCTCAACGAAGTAACCGTGTCGATCATTATGCCTCACTTGTTCATTGCCATAGCCAATATGCACATGCAAATTTTTGAACAAATCAGGATGGCCTGCTGCCCCGAAAGGGGTTTTACTTTGTGATGCGAATAAGTGACCATCTGAGGGAAAATGCCCATTGGCCATAGAAAATACAGGCTCTTTCGGATCATCGTATAAGGGTGAACCCAATACAATCACATCCAGCCTGTCACCCCCTGCAAAATTATTAGCGATATAACGTAAAAGTTGCGGCAATCGCACGGCACCGCTGACGACCGGATGAGCGTCAGCGCCCGGCGCAGTGACCTTACCGGTAAAACGCATCAATGCACCCACTGCGCTGCGGTTGACAGCAAGTCTTGCTTTGGGGTTTTTATATGCCGGATCATCTGGAATATTAAATTCGCCGATGATGGACAGGTTAAATGCATCCAGTAAAATGATCTCATCGCCCGCTTCAAGCTCAGTTAAGAACTTCAAGAGTTTGATGTTTTGCGCCTTGGCCGCAGCAGGTTTCATATAAGGCGAAATGGCAACAACCATATTGCGTGCATATGCATGGTTCATTGCAAGCGCAGTGAGAACCAAAACAGCACAAAACAACTTTGTTTTGCTCATAATAGTCTCCTTGAAATAATTTAAGTATTGGAATGAGAATTAAGGGTGGCCACATGGCGAGCACGCATACTGATATATTCCACAATACGTTCATTGATGAAGGCCTGACGCGCGGCTTCCAGTTCCACGAGCCTGCCATGAATTTGGCTGAGTTCTTTACCCAAGGCTTCATGCGCAATCAGATGTTCCTTGAGCGCTTTAGCGATTTCAATATATTCAAGATTCTCAAAATAGGTGTCTGGCGAATACTTCATGTAGATTTCCTCAGCGGCGAGGAATAATGCGCTAGCAGCCAGCATTTCTACCAAGAGCTGGGACCAAACGAGCGCTGAGCTGGTGTCATAGCCTTTATCAAAAGATTCCCAGTCAATTTCACTGGAAACCCCGGTGAAATTAAGACCAAATAATATGATCCAATTCACAATGGCAATCAGTGTTAATGCATAAACTGATTGGGCATAGCGCCTGCGTGAACGGTCATATTCGAAGAAGTTGGTGATGAATTTGATTGAAATAGATGAGATGGGTAGCAAACTGGACAACATAACCGCTAACCATGGATCATTAATGAACACGGCGCTGCCTGAACTCATCAAATTGCTGTAAACATTTCCCATGCCAATAGAAATGGTAATAACCAATGAAACAAGTACGAAACAAAGTAAAATTTGATCCTTACGCCGCCAGTCTTTCCATTGCAAAATTTCATCATCGTTGCCGCTTAAGACTGCGCCGCTTTTGATGTAGCGCTTGGTTCCGGCTTTCTTTTTTTCCAGTTGGGCTAATGTCGTAAGGGAAACTTCATAACGCTTGTCAATATTGGCTTTATCCAGTTTGAGCGTTGTAATTTCAGCCCCGGATTTCTGATCCGCTTCATGTGCAGCCTGTTCCTTAATCATTTCTGCCGCAATTTTGGAATCAGGATGATGAATCAACCTGCGGGCAAACTCCGGTGGACTAGGCGCGACCTGTTTTTTACTTGTTCCTTTATTGCCCGTCTCGACCAACCGGCCTGCAATGGATTTTTTGGTGCTCATACGAACCTCCTATATATATTTGCAGCGCTTATGCTCTGCTGCTGCAAATATTAGTGCGATGGCTTATTTTTTCTGGGAAACGCAATGGAGAAGAAAAAAGAGGAACGCGTACCGCGCCCCTCTTAATCTCTCCTATTTATCGAAATGTCTTGCAATCAGTGGGTGTTTAATTTTGAAGTACAAATCTATGAGCCTTAAACGCTCGATTAATCGCACATCACGGAGCGGGTTTCCTCCATCATCCTCTTCGAAATAATAGGAAAACCAACGCGGATCACCAAGCACATTATCGACATCCGGAATCGGCCACAGCATACCGTTGTCGAGCATAATATAGCCGTCAAAATTGTATATGGCATCGGCTATAACATTCGGCCAATTGCGCCGTGAAATATTCAAATTTCTAGCTGCCAGCCATAAACGCTTTTTATATGAAGAACTGAATTTCACAGTTATACGAATTCTTCTTTTCATTATCTGACTCTCCAAAAAAACCGCGTCCGGCTTATTAGTAAAATCCATGTACACAGAATGCTTTGGCTTACGGTGAAACATGTAAGCTGAGAAAGAGAATACGCAGGTCTAAGTGGTGACCTCCTCACACCTCACTCATCGAAAAATAGGCAGAAGAGGAATATTTCATCCATGGTGGTAAAATTAGTTGGATAATCAAAAAAAGGTGATTTAAGGAAATGAAAGGCAGAAAGCGCGACTGTTTGTATAGTCCAGATCAGCGGGATCAATTGAGGAGCGCAATATTACAAGCTCACGAAAATGCGCAAGAAAAAGACGAAAAATGGAAATGGAGCAGTATTGTTGAAAGAATTGAAGGCTATTTTCGTGATGACATTCCGAATTCAGTGCGCAAAAAATGGCCCAAACCATATTGTGATGCAGAAAAAGTAGATTTAGGAAGGCCGGACAATTTTGCAAGATTTGCGCAAGGAAAGGTAAAAGAGCCGGGAGAGCTAACATTGATAGCGATAGCCCACTGGCTGACGAGTGACGATGCGCGTCCTTGGTCTGATCTCACAGAAGAGAAACTGTATGACAAACCCCTCTTGCCGAAAGCAGCACAGTACCTGACGGATTTTCTGTTCGAGAATGTAGATGAAACGCCCGATTTATATGCGGAACTCTTGACTGGCAGCTTCGAATTCAAGAGTGATGCAACATCTCTTTCTTTAACAGTTTATCCGGGATCGAATGAACATTCCTTGCCTGTCCGCATAACTGAGGTTAGAAGCAGGAATACAAATATTGAGGCCAAGCCGGAAACAGAAGATTTTAAATATGACGGCTGGATTGTTATCTCGCCAAATGACTCACTTTTTTGCGTTCTTAAAAACAAAACTGAAAATTGTAATCATTTATACATTCCCTTGGGTGTGAATGAATGTGAAGCGTGGTCCTATAATGATCCTGTTAAAACCATCATGTTTTTGAATCAACAGATTGCCGAACAATTCAGCGAAATAGATATTGGCGATGGCGGACAAAATATTTTAAATATATGGCTATCTGGAAAATCGGAAAACGTTATTATATTTCATAGAGTTGAATAATTTTCTTGTGGTTACTGAAAACAATATGGTAAAGATAAATAGTTATGCGCGATAAGGTATGGCGTAGGCATGTTGAATCAGTGCTCAAAGGGGAAAAGAGCTCGGTTCTCAGTATGGTTTTAGATAATCTGAGTAAGGGGACAAGAATACGTCACCGATTATTGGCTACCTCGCCTTTAGATTACGTCAGCGATGATGTATCTAAAATTCTGGCAATACTGAAATCCGAGTTTAAGGACCTTGTGAATGGCATTGATCGGAAAGGGATTGTCGTGGAAGATTTTGACAAGGCAAAGGAAATCGACCAAATTATAGAACGGTTAGGAAAGGTGGCTTCCAAATTCGACCCATATCGGGACATTATGGATGAAAAAACCTCTGAGTTAAAATCAAGATTGCGCAAAATAGAAGGCCGGAACAATGGCCCTATTGCAGGGCGTGAAAGAGATTTGCTTAAATTAGGGCTGGTGCTTTTGGAATCTGCAAAATACGGAGATCAAGATACAATTCGTGAATATCTGGATTGTGATTTTCCGATTAATTTTCAGCATCCGTTAACCAAAAGTACGGCACTACACAATGCAATGGCAGGCAATAAGAGTGAATATGCAGAAATATTGATGGACAGCGGACGCTGCGATTATCTATTGAGAACCAATGTAACCGAAGATTTAGCCTGTGATTATTCTTATAAAAATTGTACGGATAGAAATTTAGCAGATCGTCTTGACGTCGAAACTATGAAACAAGCCATAAAGCGGGGCGTAGATATTGAAACACTTTTTGATAAACGCCCGGATTATGCTAGGAAGCCAACGATTGATGATTTGTCGTTGTAAATTCTTGGTTTTTATTGGTTTGTGATACCGCTCTAAATTCTATGTTCTGCTGGCGGAAAAAGAATAAACAAGCTGTTAGATAAACGAAGATAGACACTATGCCCAAAAATAAAGTCACGCCAAATAGAATATAAGAAAGAGCATAATCATTGGAGCCAAGTTCCGGTGTTATTATCCAATTCAAACCAAGCTTATCTATTAAGAAAACTTCCCAATTATCCATTAGCAAATATATTGCAGTAACTGTTCCAACTGCAAGGGAAACGACAGAACAAACGAAGAGGCCAATTGCGCGAATTTTAGTAAGTAAGAAATTGCCGCAAAAACGATAAAAAGCCTTCATATGGAGTAAAAAGATAACAAAAGAAGTGGTGAACCATAAAGCTCCCATATCTTCGCTTCCTGATGTAGAATTTGAAGTCAAAGCATAAAGAATTACGCCTGCGTATATGACCGAAAGTGGCAATATTAACCAAACTAATTTGATCGTTACTCTCAAAGCGCCCTGCCACTTGGAGCACGTTAGTTTTCCATCTGTAAAAATTCTTTTCATCGCTTTTTTATGAGACCAATCAAAACCGTGACATGATTCTATAAGTGTCATTCGCCCATTTATCGGAAGCACAAAGCCGCCGTTCTCAGAGTAATTAGGTAACTGGATTTTGTCTTTGGTTACTTGCAATAAATTTTCCCAAATCTGTTTGGCCGATACCTTTGCGCCCTCTTCTGTTTTAAACTTACTTCTCTTGGTCGGCATGATAAAAACCAGTTTTTCTAGAAAAGGGGATTTAAGCGCCATTTCAATCTCTTCTGCGGTAGATGAATCACATCTGCCGGGTGGAATGATGATGCACAATGCGCATCTTTTTATCATTCTCCTTACTGTGTCTCGCCATTCCTGTGTGTTATCAAAATGCCTTCCAAATCTGTAAGAAAACATTGTGTTAATCTTGTGCAAAGGGTTTTTCGACTCGTTCTTGGCTGATTCCTCGGCTGATTGATCAAATTTAATCGGGATATATTTTTTGCGTATAACGGATAAAAGCCTTCCTTCGAACACTGCAATTGTAGAAACGAATTGTGAAAACCCTATTAGTGTATCGACGTTGCTATATTTATTAGGATGAAAATTGGAACCGTCAGTAACAAATGGTCTTAGATAAAGCGCTGTTGGCATGATGCTGTGGTCGCTTATGAGCACATCTGATACCAACTTATCATGTTGCGTGTTTAAAATACGATAATGCATCCATAGCAGGAATAAGACGATTGGCGTTGAAATGATCAACCAAGGCCAATACAGTTTGATCACTATGTTTTCACTGGGAAACGTGACGATAAAGAATAACACAGCAGTATTGACAGTCACTGCCAGTTTTATGAGCATCCCTGCTACAGAATTAGAGAAAAAACTATATTTATTCATAACGCTATATTTTCTCTAATTTAATCAGGCTCCAATATTGTTTTCCGAGGTTTGTTAGCCGACATGACTGGCTGTTTATTGCAGCGTAATACATGTGTTTCTCCCCCACCGGGGTGACTAAACCGGCGCTTACCATTTTTTGCAATTCTTCGAAAATTGCTACGTTTGTTCTGTCGGCATTTTGCTCTGTAAATTCATAGCTTGGGTCTAAAGGATATTCGGTGTCCCGATCCGAAAAATAGGTGACAATTTTTCTTAATATGGCTAATTCTATGTGCGGTTCTACTTCCTTTAATGATATGAATGCCGATACATTGGTTTTAAAAATCGGCCTTTGTCCACCCCAATGGCCTAGCGTCCGATCTATGTAAGCATAAATATTGCTGGGCAGGATATTTCCTGTTAAATCTGCGCATTGTCCGTCAATAGCATCTAGCAAAAGTGAGGAAAAAATTCCCTGCCTGCTTTCTTTTGCCGTTTCAGTTGCTTGGCATGAAGTTAATATAGTCACGCCATCAGCAAGTTCCGATACTTTTTTCTCTGCCAAATTAGGAACGGCAAGTCTGCCAGAAAAACAACAATCCAAAATAATGACTTTATTTTGAGCATTTGATTCATTGGCACAACGCATCACCTCATCCATAGAAACCCCTTCGTCATATCGGCTAAAGTCTTGCGTAACCAGATAGCCGCCATAAGAATTTACGTAGCCATGGCCAGCGTAGTAGAAAAGAGCGATGTGCGAGTTTCCAGAAAATAAATTTTCAATTTCTTCTTTGAGGGATTTTTTTTCAACATTATCCTCTTTAGAAGACAGAAGTGTTTTTATCTCAAAATTCCGCTTTCCATCACCATGGTACTTAAGTAATTCACCTAGCTTCACAGCATCTGATACGCAACCTTCTAAAGGAATACCGGGGTAATCATCGACACCAACAATCAGCGCTTTTCTTGCCACACCTAGCATTGGGATAATTCCTATAGTGTAAATCTCAAGCTTAACATACCCAAAACAATATACGTTTGGTTCTGTGGTTGTTTCGCAATCTTGAGAATTGCCGAACTCATATTGTCGCAATGTATGGATTTAAGCTTTTACTAAAGCAAGCCATACTCAATTCGTGTTTCCCACTATAAAAATACGTGCGTGATACAAATAAGCCATCTCAAAGCTTAGAATGTATCTATAACCTAAAATGAACCGGCCACAACCACCCAATCAGCAACAGCCCAGCCTACTGGCAATTTCTTCTATTGCGGCTGGGCTGGTGTGGTGGGCGCTCAATCTTGATTCACCGATGGTGAATGGTCAGATTGATTGGGTTATCGCGCTTATTTACTTTATGGCGGGATTATTCACATTACATGCCGTCATCAGATTGCTTGAAAATATCTCGCACTTCATTGACTTTCTCGGTAGCCGCAGGCCATCGGGCCAGCATGGTAGCGCCGCTTGGGGCAAGACCAAAGAATTCAAAAACGATTTAACCAAAAATAAGACCGGGCCGTTTTGGGGCCGGGCAATAGATGGCTCCCGGCCTCCCCTGTTTTTTGATTATGCTTCCAATGCAATGACTGTCGCGCCAGCCGGATCAGGCAAAGGTATTGCCACCGTTGTCACCAACATCATGAGTATCAAGCACAGCAAGGTTGTTGCGGATTTCAAAGGCGAATTGGTCTGCATGTGTAAAGCTGCTTTGGAAGCGCGTGGCGAGATTGTTCATGTACTCAACCCCGGTAATTTGTGGTCAGACCTTATTGGTCAGGGCGATGCCTACAACCCGTTGGATATTATTGCTGATGATTTAACCCGTCTGGGCGGTCTGCGCGACGTTATGGATGACTTACGTGAGATGTGTAGCCAAATTCTGCCTGAACCAGAGGGTAAAGAATCGGACAATTCATACTTTCGTGAAGGAAGTAGACGGCTGATTTCAGACGGAACTTTGTTTGAGGCCATGGTTGACTTGTTTGATACCACCTTGTCATCTGTCGCTCTGTTAAAAGAAAACCGTACCCGGCTGGAAGATATGGCGCGTTGGGTCGCTGGAATTGATATTGAAGGTAACCCGCACCCGGACGGCCCGTTTCCGATTGAACATACCGAATGGGCGCAAGGACACGATCCGCAGGACGTTGCAGAGTTTGCGGGGTTAGTT
Source organism: Nitrosomonas sp. (assembly GCA_021774155.1). GTDB lineage: Bacteria > Pseudomonadota > Gammaproteobacteria > Burkholderiales > Nitrosomonadaceae > Nitrosomonas. The sequence goes on along the minus strand of JAJFJH010000448.1, from coordinate 1,385 downwards.
AGAGCCAGAGCGCGGAACTTGATTGCCCTCATGTCAGGCGGTGATAGCCGCACATTTGATAGTTTTATAACGGGGTCGCAAATTGCCTTAGCCCCATACGCATTTGGTCGCTTGGCTCCGGCCATGGGCCGCTCAACATTTCGTATGAGTGATCTTAAGGAAGGCAAAAAACCCACCACATTATTTATTGTCGCAGATGCCAGCCGCATGGAAGCGTATAAGGCTTTCGTCGGCTTGATACAGTGGTGCTGCATGACCGCCGTTAAACGCCATGCGAATAAAGAGCGTCCTGTCTATTACATATTGGATGAAGCTACAAATTACAAAGTGAACGGGCTTGAGAATTTGCTGACATGGGGTAGATCGTATGGATTGCGGTTACATCTCATCTTTCAGGATTTGGCGGCATTCGAACGCGTCTATGGTAAAGCCGCGCTTGATACGCTGTTAAGCGAAACTGAAATCAAACAATTTCTACCCGGTCAACGTTCACCCAAAACACTGGAACTGATCTCCAAACAAATGCTGGGGGATCAATCCATGATGTCAATCGGAACCAGCCGTAGCGTCGAGCAACAAGGTTTAAGTGAAAACTTAAGTGAAGCAGGCCGTCCCTTGGCTACGCCCGATGAGATCAGGCGGCTGCTCGCCGGAATTTTGTTTGTGCGTCAACACCGCCCGATTTTATTCATGCCAACCTCTTATGCAGCCATTGAGCCGTGGCGCTCGCAGGTCGGAATTAATCCATTCCACGGCAAACCATTTAAAAAGAAAGTAAAAATCAGATTATAGGAAGAAAAAATAATGAAAACCTATTCCCCAAAAAAATACCGCTTCTATTGGTGGGCCTCAATCAGCTTGCGCGGACTTGTTTATCTGCTGCGGCATTGGTTGTTGGTACTCATTGCCGCGCTGATGATCTCACCTGTCGGGCCGCATCTGCTGGTTTGGTACAACTATCGCGATTACGGCGCTTACAAGGGTATGAATGAGTGTCTCTATCTTGGCGGCGGCGGGCTGGTTGAAATGAATGACGGCGATATTTGCCCGGTGATTGTTATGTTAGATCGACGAACCGAATAGTCATTTTTTGATCGACTGCCCGGTATGCCTGCATCCGGGCCAGCGGTAACAGTGCATGCAGGCAATTTTATGAGGAAATAAAAATGAGTGATGAAAATTCAAACACAGGCCGTAAACCTGACCAGATTGCTTACTCAGTAAAAGATACACCGGATGGCAAGGGATATTGGAACCGGGTCGGCGCAGTGTGGAATCATAAGGACGGGCACGGCAGCGATATTATTCTGGACAGCATCCCGGTTGACGGGCGCATTACCTTGCGCGAGCAACGTGATCAGCGCATGCAAGAGTATCAGGATGAG
>JAJFJH010000447.1 GCA_021774155.1 Nitrosomonas sp. | reverse complement strand
CGCCTGATTTCGGCTATTTGATCCATTGTTATCACTCCAGGGTTCTCCGACAAAAGGTCGGATATTGACATACAAAGGGTGGTAACTTTTCAGTGTTGATTTCACCCTTTCCCTGGTAATTTTTGCATGTTGATTAACAATGCCGTATCGGGACACAATATTGGCGGCACCATTATTGAGTCCATGCAGATATTGGGCAATCAGGCTTCGGGGAAAACGGGATCGGCTCACGGTAGTATCATGGATGTAGCCATGCAAATATGGCGTCAACTTGGCCAGAGCTTGTCTGCTTGGAGTCCCATAGACAGTCTTCTTGCAATTATTCTTACACTAATCATTACGATTATCTTAACAGTCGTCGCAGTCAATATTTTATTTCTATTGATTACTTCCTGGGTACTTTTATATGCTGGCATCTTCTTTTTAGGCTTTGGTGGTGCGCGGTGGACTTCAGATATCGCCGTTAACTATTTCAGGACGGTATTAAGCGTCGGTATACAGTTACTTGCTATGACATTGATTGTAGGCATTGGCAGTGATTTCTTGACTAGTTTCCACGGAAAAATGAACCAGAACATCATGAACCTTGAAGAACTCGTGGTCATGTTATTTTTTGCTATTGCATTTTATATATTGACTTCAAAAATACCACCCATGCTGTCAGGAGTCATAACTGGTGGTGGTTTCAACAGTGGTGGGGCGAGTAACTATACCGGCGGTCAAGTAATGAACGCAGCAGCCACATCAATGGTTGTAGCGAGTTTAGGCATGACTAAGGCAGCAGGATCTTTATCATCGATTGTATCAATGCTGGGTGCTGGCAGTGGCGGCAACAGTGCAATAGATGCCGCTAAGCAAGCATCATCAATGTCAACACCGGACTTTACTTCCTCAAAAAATAGTGTCGGCGTTCCTGATGAAATGAATCCTTTCAAACCAAAACCTAGTAAACGATCTAGCTAAATTAACCGACAAAAGGACTAAGACATGAAGAAAACTGTTTTGATAATAATATTAGTGGCATTTGCAAATCCAGCCTATGCAAAAAAACCCTGCGCTTCACTTTTATGCCTAGCCGGTATGTTCCAGGGGGTAGGAGTGTCAAATGAATGTGAACCGCCTGTACATGATTACTTCAGCATCATTAGATTTAATAAGCATGGTGGCATCAGTACCAGCAAAACGTCAAAAGCCCGTGGAGATTACCTTAAGAAATGTCCGAGTGGAGGTGACTGGGGCATAAAAGTTAATGATAAGTATGGCAGTCAGATATAAGTGCCGCAACAAGGATTTAGATTAAATTTCACTAACCGTAGGAGCTGTCATGTATAAGAAATTAATTGTTTTTGTTGTCATATTAACACTAGGTCTTGGTGGCTGTGCAAGCATGAATGAATCACAACAAAGCACCGCAAAAGGCACGGCAGCAGGCACCGGTATAGGTGCCGCAGTGGGTGCGGTCATTGGTGCTTTGGCAGGAGATCCAGCACTTGGAGCGGGAATCGGTGCAGGTGTCGGTTTAGTTGGAGGCTACATCTGGTCGTCGCATATGGAAAAACAAAAAAAGGAATTGGAGGCGGTGACAGCCGGTACAGATATTGAGGTCACACAAACTGAAAATAATATGCTGAAAATGAATATACCGGGGGATTTTTCATTTGATATTGGAAGTGCAAGAATCAAACCAAACATGCATCCGGTATTAAATAGCCTGACTGCGGGTTTGATGAGTAACCCCATTTCGCAAGTTATGATTATCGGTCACACCGATAATACGGGTAGCGATGAAGTAAATAACCCGCTATCGATTAACCGTGCTGGAAATACACGCACATATATAGCAAGCCAGGGTATACCATCCAGTCGTATTGCTATAGACGGGCGTAGTTCTTATGAACCGATAGCACCCAATGACAGCCCCGCCAATCGTGCAAAAAACCGCCGAATAGAGGTTTTTATGTATGAACCACAGCAACAGCAATCACAACAGCAGTCACCACAATACCAACCCCAACCGGCCTATTAATAAATGATGGATTTGCCACCAGACATGCAAGAACGGGTTGTTTGCTCAATAACAGCCGCTATTAAATATGAAATACCGGCCAATATTTTATTGGCCATCGCTGAAAAAGAAGGTGGTAAGCCTGGTCAATGGGTGAGTAACAGTAATGGCACCCACGATATTGGTTCGATGCAATTTAACACGACCTACTTAGGTGATTTAGCGTCACACGGGATAACAGCAGATGATGTAGCACAACCAGGCTGTTATCCCTATGATCTTGCTTCTTGGCGAGTGCGTCAGCACATTAAGAAAGACAAGGGCGATATCTGGACAAAAGCAGCCAACTACTACTCTCGCACAAAAAAACATAACACCAAGTACCGCGCTGACTTAATTACCAAAGCGGTTAAATGGGCGGATTGGTTAGAAAATCGTTTTGTCGCCGCAGATAAGAACGAAAAATAAATCCCAATATTTTTGTTTTTACTCTCGATTTGTAATCCACAGACTTACCCACAAATTCCGTGGATAAGTTTATGGATAACAGATCAATGTTATTGATAGGACGTATTAATACCGAATGTCTTAATTTAAGGCGGTCTTATGAAATCAATTTTTCTTCTGCTCCTGCTTTTTCCTGTTCTTGTATTTTCTCATGGCGGCGGATTAGATAAGCAAGGTGGTCACTTTAATCGTAAAACCAATATTTATGAATGTCACAAAGAACCTTGCTTTTCTATCCACCAGAAAGCAGACAAAGCATACCAACAAGCAAAACCAGGTACATTTAGCAGGGTCTATAACCGCAAAGATTGGCCACACTTGAAGAACTTATTACAAAGGGCAGCAGCCACATAAGCTAACCCAAGAGCAACAAAAAATCATGCAAAGGGGAGGGGAGAAGCTTGGTTTCGTTAGTCGTCAACCAAAAAAACGTAGAAGAGTTTCTCCTTATACAGCACAATTTGGTGGAAAGTGTCGTGAGGATATGAAAACTTTATTCCAAGATATAGGTGAACATATGGGTTGTTATGATACGGTAACATTGGAAAAATCTATATGTAAGATGTATGAGCTTATACGCGCTCTGATACTTTTTGACTTAAAGCATGATTAGAACGTACAGTCAGCAGTCGACTGTCAGGGAAGGGGAGTTCTTTTAAGCAGTTTTTAGAAGTCTGGGGTTAGATCCTCAATTAGCTTCTGTGTGGGATTCAAAATTCGGTGGCAATGTAATAAAACTGAGATCGCTACTGCTACTCTCCAAACCACCCAAAATTCCGTCACTCCACAATATCAGAGGAAATTCTTTTGATGGTATTCATACGATGCGCGTAGATAGCCTCTATCAAAATAATTTTGTCGTCTGTAATTCTAAAAAAAATAGAATGTGGAAATACTTTCACACTCCATTTCCTGAATTCATATTCTTGCAAAACCTCAAATTCTTGGGATTCAAAATAAACAGCACAGGCTAATGGGGACTTATTAATGAATTTAATAGCATCATCAACATAATCCAAAAACCTGTTCGCTGTTTTTAGGTCTGCAACCTCTTTGTAATTTTCAGCAAACCCCAGCAATTGTCTTTTGAAAAGCTTGCTTTTCCGAATGTGCCACATCTGGTATTAACCTTGTATTTGCTGCCGTATGTCCTGTAAATCGTTATCAGTCCAATCACTATAACTATTCTCAGTGATGGCTTGCATTAACAAAGCATTAATTTCCTTTGTTTCATTAGTATTTGGTAAAACACGATCAAGAACATAGTCTTTGAGCGTTTTACCCTGCAAAGCAGCTAATGCTTTAATTTGCTGCTTTTCTTCTCCTGATATATCAATGGTCAAACGTGTCATTTGTTCAGCTCCTTTCATATTCATCTAAAATTATCATAAAAGTGTCATAAGTGTCAAAATTGACAATCACTTAAATATTTCGGCCGCTTCTATAAAAAAAGCACACCAAAATAAAACAGGCCGCAAAAAAACAACCATCCCTTTGCAAAATATTAATTCACTCCTTCATACTCTCAAACATCGTTTTATGGGTGTTCAAAAACGATCGTTTTTGGACAGGCTGTTTTTAGGTGTCCAAATATTAGCGATCTACGGTTTTGTACATGTGTTAACATATGGACATCCATTTTGGACACTTTTTACCCCGATTTGATTAATTGCGGGGAATCGAACCTAAAGAGATTAAAAAAATGAGTCGTGTATTTGCATATTGTCGTGTTTCAACTTTTGACCAAACAACCAAAAACCAAATTATAGAAATCAAGGCAGCAGGTTTTCAAATTCAACCGCGCCGAGTTATCGAAGAAAATATTAGTGGGTCAGTGGCCGCTAAACAAAGACCTGGTTTTTGTAAATTAATTGATCGTCTGGAACCGGGCGACATTCTTGTTGTAACAAAGTTAGATCGTCTGGGACGTAATGCAATGGATGTGAGATCAACAGCAGAACTACTCGACAAAGAAAATATACGATTGCACTGCCTAGCACTGGGTGGCGTTGACTTGAACAGTCCGGCTGGAAAAATGACGATGAGCATTATCATAGCAGTGGCCGAATTCGAGCGAGATCTATTAGTTGAACGAACGCAATCTGGTTTGGAACGGGCTAAAGAAGAGGGTATAACATTAGGTAGGCCACAGATACTCAATACAGAGCAACATTACGAAATCAAAAACCAATTATCCCAAAACCCTAATGTTTCTCAGGCCGCAAGGGATTTTAACGTCAGCAGACAAACAATTATGCGGGTTAGAGATAGTTAGCGGAATTTTGAGTGGTTTGGGATTAGAACCCCAATAACGGGGTTTATATTCCGAATTCTGTGTCGACCCCAGAAATGTCTTCGGTTTACTAGACCATAACATCTTAAACAATAGAAAAAGACTTGATAAGAGGGCGTATGTTCGGATTGGGCGCGGCCAGAAATATGATCGATAGAATCCTGAATAAATTTGGTTATTTTAAGAAGAAATTCAATCAAAATGGGGTTCTTCCACAGGACCCCGGTTAGGGATTCTGGGGACTTTACTTCATCATCACTGAGTAGTGAATAGGCTCAAGATTACCAATATAATCTCTCACCATTTCCGGAGTTAAAAATGCTCAGACTTTTTATTCTCGTACTAGGTATTGGCGTAATCGCCCAAGCAAACATACTTCATGCCGCTAAGTATGTCGAAGTATCAAAAGATAACGTAAACATCAGAACTTCTGCATCATCCTCTGCAACAGTTATTGGCCAGGCAGCAAAAGGCATGGTCTTCCGTCTCATAGGCACGAACAACGAATGGCATGAGATTGCTCTGTCGTCAGGAGAGTACAGATATTTTCACGCCTCTTTGGGTGAAAATGTGGTTAACGCACCTCAGCTCACAAGCTCTGAAGACGTGTTAATAGGAACATGCCGAGAATTTGTGGCCGCAGAAAATCGGGCGACTGAGGAAGCGACAGTAAGAGAGCCCGACATCATGAAGCAAATTGATCTTGATCGGTTGCTCACTGACAGGTACAAATTGAAGGTATTTAAGAAGTACGACATAGCGCCTGCGCGCACCACTGAGCTCACCGTCTGGTGCGTTGAGAACCGAAGGTTGTATTAGGGGTAATAGGCACATAGCTGTCATGAAGGGTCACAAGGAATATTTTGAACGTAATGGTACGGAAAACAACTGTTTTCCGTACATGCTTTACGGTTATAACGAAGCAAATAGCTATTTATATATTGGTGCCAAATGGCTCATAACAAACTGATAATTAAATTATTCTCTAATCGTGTGGCCTCTCATGACGGCTATGTGTAGCGATAGACAAGGCATTATTTTTGCAAACGGTTGGCTCCACAAGTTGAGATCAAAAATATTCGTGTTTGATACAATTTCAGAACGCTGCTGGCAGCCGTGGGACAAGATCGTTGACACGAGACAGTAAAGCTTCTATATTCTATCCTGTCATGTGAGTGAGAACGACATTATATGTAACAGACATTATTTCAATGCAGGCCAAAATCTATTGCTTGTGGAAAGAAACGCTTTCTTTCAATAATCAATTGAATAGGAGGTAGATCTATGTTTGATATCCGAGTTGCTTTTTCGGTCCTATGTGCTATATGCTACACAGGACTGCCAACCGCACATGCCCAGGACGCAGTGCCAGCCGCATATACCCAGGGCACAACATCCCAAGGCACAACATCAGTAGATGACTTAGGGTTCGGCCCCGGCTGGGGCGATGTGAGCAACCCTAATCTTCAGAAACGTCTGAAAGAGGTAGCGGAGCAGTTCGATGATTCAGACTTGGTCCTTCGCTATGGCTCTCCAGATACCGTCTTTTCGGGAGTAAAGCTTTGCTGCCAAGGTGGTTCCATTGAAAGTGGATATTACCAAAACTGTCGGCGATATTTTCTGTTCTGTGGTCGGACTTTATCCGTCGAATGCAGTAGTAGTGCCGGTGGTGCCTTTGGTGTCAAGACTCCCGGGAATTGGAGATGGCGCTGTGGGACTCCCTAAAAGGGGTTCTGTCGCATTAACGAAAGAAAGCTAATATTTGCTTGATTTTATCGGGTGTACAGTTGGTCTTGACGCAATTATCTTGACAGAACGTAAAATTGTTCAGCAAAAGACATCTCGTCAGCTCCTTCCATCATCATCTGGCCTTTGCGAATCATGTGCATGAGTTCGATGCCAGCCAGGATATTTTTAGCTGATTGAAAAGATTTAAATCCGAGCATTGGTTTTGTTA